>NZ_JBEZFH010000151.1:0-18953 GCF_040649355.1 Sphaerisporangium sp. NPDC049002
GTGGTGTCGGCGAAGTCCGAGGCGTCGTTGCGCGCTCAGGCGGGCCGGTTGCGTTCGTACGCGGAGGGCGCCGAGCCGGGTGATCTGGTGGCCCACAGGTTCAGCCCACCGGCCGCGAACAGCAAGGGCGCGACGATCATGGCGGCCATCGACACCAGGTCGCCGGTGATGGCGACGCGCCGGGGCCCGATGCGGTCGATGAGCGGGCCGGCGAGCGCCTGCGCTATGACGAAGGGGGTGATCTGGCAGAAGGCGACCAGACCGGTCTTGGCGGGACTCCCGGTCGTGGTAAGCACGAGCCACGGCACCGCGATGGACAGCAGGCGGTTCGCCGAAAGGGCGGCGAGGTCCGCGCCCAGCACACCGATCAGGCCGCGCAACGAACGTTTGCCGGCCACACCGGTTTCCCTGCCGTCGCCATCGTCCATGGGATGTCTCCTCAGATCGTGGGGATTGTGGCGATTCGACCATCGCCCGCCACGGCTCCCGCCCGCCAGGGAAGGAACCGCACCGCTCGACCGCCGCTCCTGTCGCGCGTTCTTCTCTCCCGCCGGACCGCGTGCGGCGCGCACAGTTGCCTGACCGCCGCACACCGGGCGGCCAGCGCAGAAGGGATCCGCCGATGAACGACTCCGTGGATGAGGGCGTCTACCGCGTCGTGCGCAACGACGAGGAGCAGTACTCGGTCTGGCCGGCCGACCAGGAACCACCGCCCGGCTGGCAGGCCGAGGGCACCCAGGGCACCCAGCCCGAATGCCTCGACTACATCGGGGTGATCTGGACCGACATGCGGCCGGCCAGCCTGCGCCGGTACATGGACCGCACCATCTGCGACAAGCGATGCTGATCCTCGGCAACGCGGACGTCCGGCACGTACTGGACGGCAAGGATGTTGAGGTGCTCACCGCGGTGCGGCACGCGTATCTGGAACACTCCCGCGGCGAGACAGCCGTACCCGAGTCGGTGTTCCTGCGCTTCCCCCACAGCGCCCGCGACCGCGTCATCGCGCTGCCGGCGTACCTGGGCGGCGACGAGCCGGTCGCCGGGGTGAAGTGGATAGCGTCGTTCCCCGGGAACGTGGCGGCCGGGATGGACCGCGCGTCGGCGGCGATCATCCTGAACTCGCCGGACACCGGCCACCCGTTGTGCGTGATGGAGGGCTCGGTGATCTCCGCGCGGCGCACCGCCGCGAGCGCCGCCCTCGCGTCGGCGACCTTGCAAGGCACGGAGCCGGCCGACGGGGTCTCGATGATCGGATGCGGCGTCATCAACGCCGAGATCCTTCGGTTCCTCAGGGTGGCGCATCCGGAGCTGCGCGAGGTCACCGTGTTCGACCTCGACGCTGACCGGGCGAAAGCGTTCGCGCGGCGCTGCTCGGCGGAGCTGGACGTGACGGCGTCCGTGGCAAGCCACCCGGACGAGGCTCTCGCGGCGCACCCGCTGGTCAGCCTCGCGACCACCGCCACCGTCCCGCATCTCGACCTTCACGCCTGCCGCCCCGGCTCGCTCGTCCTGCACGTCTCGTTGCGGGACGTGACCATCGGCGGAGTGCTGGACGCGGTGAACATCGTCGACGACCGTGACCATGTTCTGCGCGCCGCGACCTCCATGCACCTGGCCGAGCAGCATGTCGGTCACCGGGGGTTCATCCAGGCCACCATCGGCGAACTCCTGCTCAGCGGTGGAGATCACGGTCGCGATCCGCGGCGCGTGACGCTGTTCTCTCCGTTCGGGCTCGGGGTGCTCGACCTCGCGGTCGCGGGCATGGTGCTGCGCGCCGCCCGCCGGGACGGGCTCGGCGTCGACCTGCCGGACTTCCTTCCCGCGCGCGCGACGGCCGGCCGTACCGGCTAGACCAGGCCCCTCCGCACCGCACACGCCACCGCATGCGCCCGGTTGCGCACCTGCAACCGGGCCGTCAGGTCGTAGATGACGTTCTTGACCGTGTGCTCCGAGCAGCACAGCACCTGGGCGATGGCCGCGTTCCCCAGCCCGTCCGCCATCAGCGCGAGCACCGCCTTCTGCCTGACCGTCAGCGGAGGCGCCGGGCGCGGCGGCGCGGGGGCCGGGCCGCCGAGCAGCCGGACCAGCACCTCATGCGGCAGGCGGCCGTCGCCGCGGTGCGCCGAGCGCACCGCCGCGCCCAGCCGCACCGACGTCGCGTCGGCGGACCGCAGCATGGTGCGCGCCCCCGCCCGCACGGCCCGCATCACGCCGGAGGGGGAGAAGGTGTCGGCGAGGAGCAGCACCGCGTGCCCGCCGGGCCCGCCCGCTCCGGACCACGCTTCCAGCGCCTCGTCCACCGTGGCCGCCGCCGCTATCACCACCGTGTCCGCGGACCCGTCGGGTTCCGGGGCCAGCGGGAACCCGCACGGCCCGAGCAGCGAGAGCACCCGGTTCCGCGCCGCCGCGCCGCCGGCGCTGACATGCACGCGGGGACACTCCACCGTGCCCGCCGCCGCCCCGGTCACAACAGCCCCGTCCGGAGCGCGTACGCGACCGCGTGAGCGCGGTTGCGCAGCCGGAACCGGTGGGTGATGTCGTGCACCACACCGACGACGGTGCGAGACGAGTAACACAGTTCCCGCGCGATCTCATCGGTCTCGCGGCCATCGGCGATCAGCGTGAGCACGGCAAGTTCCCGCTCGCTCAGGCCCGCGCCCCGCCAGGCCCCCCGCTGGGTCCCGCCCGCGGAGCCGGCGTCCGCCTCGTGATCGAGCAAGCACGTGAGCATGTCCGGCGGGACGGTGCAGTCGCCGCAGGCCGCGGCGAGCACCGCGCCCGCCAGGCGGCCCGCGTCGGCCTCACGGCGGCGCACCAGCCCACGCGCGCCCACCGCGATCGCGTGCAACGCCTGAGAGGGCGTGAAGTCGCCGGCGACGAGCACCGCCCCGGGCCGGTCGGCCAGGTCCCGTTGCGCGCGCAGCAGGTCGAACACCTGGTCCTGTATCCGGTCGACGACCACCACCGTGACCTCCGCCGCTTCCTGCGGCCCTACCACGACGACATCGGGACAGCCGAGCAACGCGCTCGTGGCGCCCGCTTCCAGCATCGGATCCAACGCGACGACGTTGGCCCGGACAGGGTCACCCATCGGACCTCCTCGGCCAGACATGAGGAATCTCTCGCCCCCAACATCCGCCAGGACCGCCCCCACCCGCATGGGGTCCCCACCCCCACATTCTCGGCGTGCCCCCCTGCCTGCGGCGTCACCGTCCATGCCCAGCGTGCGCGGCCGGGTCGCCGGGGCCGCGGCGGCGCCGCACCGCCGGACCGCGTACCGTCTACGTACCCGGCGCCCCCGCGGCGGTGACCGCCGGAGAAACATGGGTGCCTTCTACCCATCACCGGGAGACGAGGCTGTGGCAGCTTCAAAGGTATGACGAACCCGGCGACACCAGGCGAAAGCACCGCCGCCGTGCTGCCCGGCACCGACTGGTGGGCTCGGGCGCTGGCGCGGCACGAGCGGCCGGAGGCCGCCATGCCCGGCGACCGCTCCGAGGCCGTCCGCCCGGCCTGGTGCGACTTCGTGGAGCGGGCCGTCGCCACGGCCCTCCCGCCCGGCGAACCGCCGGGCACCGACGAGTGGCACGAGGCGTTCGCCGTCCCGTTCCGGCCCTTCCTCGCCCTCGTGCGCGACCGGCTGACCGACGCGGCCGGGCGGCATCTCGCCCCTGGCGAGACCGACGCCCTCTCCCTCGCGCGGACCTACACCGGCGTCCTGGCCAGGAGACTCGCGCGCATCGCCCTGTACACGCTGATGGCGGAGTTGGGCACGGCTCACGCCGGTGGCCTGCTGACCGGCGCGGACGACCGGGACCGGTTCGCGGACTTCCTGCACCGCCAGTGCGCCTCCGCCGGGCTCGCCGCGCTCTTCGCGCGGTACCCGGTGCTGGCCAGGCAACTGGGCACGGCCGCCATGTCGGCCGCCGACGCGGGCGCCGAACTGCTGGCCCGTCTCGGCGCCGACCGCGCGGCCCTGGTCGAGCACCTCCTCGGCGGCGTGGACCCGGGGCCGGTCACGGCGATCGAACCCGGACTCGGCGACCCGCACGAGCAGGGCCGTACGGTCAGCCTCGTCCGCTTCGCCGACGGCCGCACCGTCGTCTACAAGCCGCGCTGCCTCGCCGCGCACCTGCGGTTCAACGAGGTCGTCGCCTGGCTCGACCTGCGGCTTCCCGGCTGCGGTCTGCGCACCGCCCGGGCGGTCGCGCGGCCGGGGTACGGCTGGATGGAATTCGTCCAGACCCGGCCGCTGAAGCGACCCGAAGACGCGCGGCGGTTCTACCGGCGTGCGGGGGTGCTGCTCGCCGCCCTGCACGTGGTACACGCGACCGACATGCACTGCGAGAACGTCATCGCGTGCGGTGACCAGCCGGTCCTGATCGACGTGGAGACCATCTTCCACCCTGACCTGCCCATGCCGGACACCATCACCATCGCCGACCCCGCCGCCCACGCGCTGGCCACCTCGGTGCAGCGCACTGGGCTCCTGCCGTACGTCACCGTCGGCGAGAACGGCCTGCTCGACCAGTCCGGAATGGGCGGCGATCCGGGTGCGGCCTGTCCCGAAGGCGTCCTTGACTGGGATCCGCCGGCCCGCGCCGGATCGCGTCTCGTCCGGCGGCCGGCCCCCTACGCCGGCGCCGGCAACCGCCCCCGCTTCGGCGGGCGGACGATCGAGCCCGCCGACCACCAGGCCGACGTGCTGGAGGGTTTCCGGCTCGGTTACGACGCGGTCGTGCGCTGCCGGGCGGAGTTCACCCGGCTCGTCGAATCCTTCTCCGAGATCCAGACCCGCGTCGTCGTCCGGCCGACCCGCGGCTACGCGCGCTTGCTGGACGAATGCACCCGCCCTGACCTGCTACGGGACGCGCTCGACCGGGACAGGGCCCTCGATCTGCTCGACGAGGCCTCGGCCCGCCACCACCTGTGGCAGCGGCTGGCCCCGTACGAACGCGCCGCGCTGTGGGCCGGCGACATCCCGCTGGTCACCGGCCGACCGGGGTCCAGGGACCTGTGGACCCGCTCCACCGCGCACCTTCCCGGCATGCTGGAGCGATCCGGACTGGAGTGCGCCCTGGAGAAGATCGCGGCCATGGGCGAGATCGACCGGGGCGAGCAGGAGTGGGTGATTCGCGCCAGCCTGGCCGCCCGCCGGCCTGCCGAAGGCCACCACAGCACCCTCCCGGCCATGGCGCGCAGGCCCGCGGGCGCCGAACCCGGCAGGCTGCTCGCCGCGGCGGCCGGGCTCGCCGACGAGATCCTCGCGCGCAGCAAGATCATGCGCGACGAGGACGATCGAGGCCGGATCAACTGGCTCGGGCTGCAACTGGTCGACGACGCGCGCTGGATGGTGCTCCCGATGGGCGCCAGCCTGGCGGACGGCTACCTCGGGGTGGCGCTGTTCCTGGCCCAGCTCGCCCGGTTGACCGGCATCGCCCGCTACGGCCAGGCGGCGCGCCGCGCGGTGGGCCCGATCCCCCAGCTGCTCGCCACCCTCGCCGGCCGGGCCGACCTGCTCACCGCGGTCGCCTGCGGCAGCAACGCGGGACTCGGCGGCATGAGCTACGCGCTGGCCCGGCTGGCCACCCTGCTCGACGACCAAGAGCTGCGTGACTGGGCCGAGACGAGCGTGGAACTGGCGGACCGCACGGTCGGCCTGGGCGGGCCGCCTGAGCCGCCCGGGTGGACGGACGGAACCGCCGGATGCCTTGCCGCGATGAGCGCGGTGCACCGCGAGATCGGTTCCGGGGCGGCCGCGAGGCTGGCCGTCACGTGCGCCGACCGGCTCGCGGACCTCGTGGAGCGGACCACGGGGCGGTGCGTCCCCGACGGGGACGGGATTCCGCCTGGCTTCGCCTCCGGCGCCGCCGGGATCGGCTGGGCACTCACCCGGTTCGCCATGCACGCACCGGACTCGCGCCATTCCCACGCGGGCCGGCGCGCGCTGCGGCGGGCGGGCGAGCAGATCGTCCCGGGCGGGCCCCAGGGGCACGGCTGGTGCCGTGGGACCGCCGGCCTGCTCATGGCACGCGCGTGCCTGGCGAGGGACGCCGCGACGGCCGAAACCGAGGCGGCTCTGCTCTCGCTGGCCGAACGCCCCGTGCTCGGCGACCTGAGCCTGTGCCATGGCGAACTCGGCATCGCCGACGCGCTCCTCGTGCTCACCGCCGTCACACCGGACCAGAGCGCCCCCCCGACCCTGCACCACCGCGCCGACCTCGTCCTCGACGCGGTCCACCGGCACGGACCGACCTGTGCCACCCCCGGCGGGATCGCCACGCCCGGGTTACTGCATGGGCTCGCGGGCATCGGATACGGGCTGCTACGGCTTGGCTTCCCGCGGACGGTCCCTTCTGTACTGCTCCTGGAACCCACCCCCTGACATCGCCGCGGCCTCGGCCCGAGGCTCCCCGGCACCCGACCGGCAGACGACCAACGCGCAAGACGAACTCGAAAGGAAGGCTGAGGAAAATGAGGTTCGAGTTGTTGAGCACGCGCACCCACCGGACCGACTCCCGCGACGAGGCACGGGAATCCACGCCCGCGGCAGGCGCCGGCAGACTGGGCAGGCCGGGGGTGCAGTTCGGCCTGCGGGTCGCCGTGCTGGCCGGTGTCATCGCCACGACGGGCGGCACCACGACGGGGCTCGGCAGCGCGATCAACAGCCTGGCCGGCCCCGCGGACACCACCTGCTGCGGTGGCGAGACGTCCATCAGCAGAATCGTGTGACATCCCGCCGGCGAGCGGCACGGTCCGGCGTATCCGCCGGCCCTCTGACCGCCTGCGGTGAGCGTGACCAGTGCGGCACCCGGTTTCTCTGTGACCCCGATGCGGGCACGGTTTGCACCGGGTGCCGTTTTGCCATCTGACATGCTGCGTAAACCCGGCAAAATTGGCTATTAACGTCAAATGACCCTGTTCCCCGTATCGGCCGTGGTATGCCGGGATGAAGAGCTTCGCACGATCGACCGTGCGTTGGCCAGCGCTCGGTCCGGACGGGGCGGCGCGCTTTTCGTGATCGGCGAAGGCGGGATCGGCAAGTCACGCCTGTCCACGGCGGCAGCCGACCTCGGCCTCGCGGCCGACATGTGCACCCTTCGCGGCAGGGCCAGCCCGATCGGCCCGATGGCCCCGTTCCGGCTGCTGACCGAGGCGCTGATGTCCTTGCAGCGGTCCGGCGCCCCCATCGACGTCGCGCAACTGGGCCCGTACCAGCCGGTCCTCGCCAGGCTGGTGCCCGACTGGGGCACGCCGGCGCCCGCGCACGAGGGAGGGTCACTGGTGATCCTCGCCGAGGCGGTGCTGCGGCTGACCGCGCTCGCCGGGCGGGAGCGCGGCTGTCTGATGATCCTGGACGACTTGCAGAACTCCGACGCCGAGAGCCTGGCCGTGGTCGACTACCTCGTCGAGAACCTCGCCGGGCAACCCGCCATGCTGCTCGGCGCGGCCTCCAGCGAGCCGTGCCCCGCCCTCGACATGGCCCGCTCGGCCGCGCAGCGCGGCTCCGCCGGCCTGCTCGAACTGCGCCGGCTCGACGGAGACGAGGTGCGCCGGTTGGCCGGGGTCCACCTGGAGTGCGACGCGTCCCACGTCCCCGACGAGCTGGCCGAGCAGTTATGGGCCGACAGCGGCGGCGTTCCGCTGATGGTCGAGGAGATGCTCGGCGAGATGCTGCGCGGCGGGCTCGTGGCACGTGAACGCGACAGCGGACGCTGGCGGGTCACCGGCAAGCTGCACACCAGGGTGACCGGCTCGCTCACCCGTACCATGGCCACGCGACTCGACAAGCTCGGCCCGCAGGGACGGGACCTGCTCTCGGTCGCCGCGGTGCTCGGCCCGCGTTTCCCGGTGTCGGTGCTGCAGGCGGCCACCGGACTCGGATACCGCGAAGTGCTCAGGCAGTTGCACGCCGAGCTGACCGCCGAATTCGTCGCACCGGACGAGGAGACCCCCGACTGGTACGCCTTCCAGCACCCGCTCGTCGTAGAGGCGCTGCTCACCCTGCTGACCCCGGACGAGCGCGGCGCGCTCGCGCGGCGCGCCGCCGACGCGGTGCTGGCCGTGTTCCCCGAGTTGCCCGACGATTGGTGCCAGACGTCGGCCACCCTGCGGCTGCAGGCGGGCGAACCCGCCGCCGCCGGGGGGCTGTTCGCGGAGGCGGGCCGAAGGGCGCTGGCGCAAGGCGCGGCGAACACGGCGGTCAGCCTGCTGGAGAAGTCCCTCGACCTGCTCGGGCACGGCACCGACGCGCAGGCGCGGGCCGACGCGCTCGCCGCGCTGCTCCTAGCGCTCGCCGAGGCCGGCCTGGTGGAGCGGGCGGTCACAGCGGCCGGCCAGCTCGACGAGTTCACCGGCCTGATCAGCCGCAGTTCCCGCGCCGAACTGCACACCCGCCTGGCCTGGGCCGCCGCGGTAGGCGGCCGGGCCGCCGATGGCCTCGCCCAGGTGGAGATCGCGCGCCGGCTCCTGGGCCCGGGCGCCGCCGACCGGGACTCCGCGCCGATCGATGTCGTCGCCGCCCATCTCGTGCTCGACCTGCCGGGCCCTGACCAGGTGGGACTGGCCGAACAACTCGCGCGGCGCGCCGCCAAGGTGGCGGAGAAGGCCCGGCTCCCCATGGTCGCCTGCCAGGCGTGGCAGTTACTGGGGGCGCTGAGCCGCCCACGCGACCCGCAGGAGGCGACGGCGTGCCTCGAACACGCGCGCGGCCTCGCCGTGCGGTACGACCTGCCGATTGAGGAGATCCACACGCTGATCCGGCTCGGCAACGACGAGGCGCTGCGCGACGGCGGGATCAGCCGGCTGGAGCACGTCCGGCAGGAGGCGTCGCGGGTCGGCGCGGTCACGGCCCGGTTCCAGGCCGAGACCTGCATCTCCTTCCAATCGATCTTACGGGCCGATTTCGGCGTCGCCGGGGAGATCCTCGACCAGGTGCTCCAGTCGGCCTCGCGGCTGCGGCTCCTGGAGGCCGCCAGGTACGCGCTTCTGCAGCGGGCCATCCTCGCCGCCCACCAGGGCCGGCGGCAGGAAATGGAGACCGCGTTCGCCGAACTGCGCCACCAGGTGCCCGAGCACGCGCAGCTCACGCCGCGGGCGCACGGGCTGGCGCGGGCATGGTGCGCGCTCCTTGAGGAGGACCGGGCGCTGGCCATGGCGGAGCAGTCACGCGCGCTGGCCGCCGAGGACCAGAACCCGACGGTCTACCCTCTGACCGGCCGCTACGGCCTGGATCTCCTCCTGCGGTCGCTGGCCGGTGAACTGGACTGGCCGGAATACCAGGCGGTGGTCGCGGCGCCGGCCAGCCGGCTGCGCTGGGACCGGCAGTTCGCGCTGTTCGCGAGCGCCGTGCTGCACGGCCGGGCGGGGTCAGGCCGCGACGCCGCCGATGCCGTCGAGCAGGCGGTGCGGGTGGGCGAGTTGTTCGGCACCAGCCGCAATATCGGGCTACGCCTGGTGGCCGAGGCCGCGATCACCGACGGCTGGGGCACCCCGGTCGAGTGGCTGCGCCGCTCCGAGGAGTACTTCCACTCCGGCGGGGTGACCGCGGTCGCCGGCGCCTGCCGGACGCTGATGCGCCGGGCCGGAGTGCGCGTCACCCAGCGTCGCCCCGGGGCCGACAACATCCCTTCTCGGTTGCGCGCCGCCGGGGTCACCGTACGCGAGTACGAGGTCCTGCGGTTGCTCGCCCGGCGGCTCGGCAACCGGGAGATCGCGACGCGGCTGCACCTGTCGCCGCGCACCGTGGAAAAGCACGTCGCGTCCCTGCTCACCAAGACCGGCCTGCCCAACCGGACCGCGCTGAGCGAACTGGCGGAGACGACGCCGGACCATTGACGCGCGGCCGACAAGGAGTCGGCCTTGGAGTGCCGGCGGCGCGCCGTAGCCGCACAGGCTGGTCGCGCGCCAGTGGAGAATCACAGGATGGCAAGACTCACGTTAAAGGTTCCCACGACGCGACACGATCCGGATAGCGGCTACATGCTGCACGGTAAGCGATTTGACGACCCCTACGCCTGGCTGGAGCGGCTCGACGACGCGGAGACCCAGGCGTGGATCAATGCGCAGGAAGCCGTCACGCATGCTGTGCTGCGCGGAGCGCCGGGACGCGACTGGCTGCGGGCCACGGTCGCCCGCTCAGCGCGCCATGCGCGGCTGTCGCCGCCGATTCGCACCGGCCCGCACGGACGCGAGTTCGTCTGGCAGGCGGACACCGACGACGAGAAGCCCTGTCTCATGGTGCGGCGCGGCAAGGACGCGCCGCTCGAACCGGTACTCGACCCCAACACATGGAGGAGCGACGAGGCGCTGGTGTTCGCCGTGCCGTCCCCCGACGGCACGCTGGTCGCGTTCGGGAAGGCCGTTGGCGGCACCCACGACGCGGTGATCCACGTGCTCGACGTCGAGACGGGGCGGCTGCTCCCCGACCGGCCCCGCGGTACGAGCCACACCTCACCGGCTTGGCGACCCGACGGGTCAGGGTTCTTCTATGCGGCGTGTCCCGAGCCTGGTGAGGTGCCCGCGGGCGACGAGGCGTACTGGAACGCCATCTACGAGCATCGGCTCGGGTCGGACGCGCCGGCCCGCCGGATCTTCGGCGACGATCACGAGAAGGAGTACTGGTGCTCCGTCAAGGTCAGCGAGTGCCGACGCTTCGCCGTGCTCTACAAGTGGGACTATGTGCATGCCAACGTCGTCCACCTGCTACGCCTCGCGGACGACGCGCTCGTGCCGGTCGCTCCCACCATGCGGTGCCTCAACCAGGTGCAGGTGATCGGCGACTCGCTGCTCGTCCATACCGATCTGGACGCGCCGCGCGGCCGTCTCTGCGTCGCGCCGCTCACGGCGCCGACGAATTGGCGGACGCTCATCCCCGAGAACTCGGACACGCTGCAGACGGTCGCCGGCGTCGGCGGCCGGCTCTACGCCGTCTACTCACACGCGGCGTCGCATCGCGTGCGCATCCACGCGGAAGACGGCGCCTACCTACGCGACCTGGTACTGCCGGCGCTCGGCTCGGTGAATCGCAACGAGGGCGAAGGCGTCATCAGCGGCGTCGATGGCAGCTGGAGCGGCGACGAGGTGTGGGTGAACTTCACCTCGTACGTGCAGCCACCATCGGTCTACCGGTATGACTACGCGGCCGACCGCCTGTCCCCGTACCACGTGCCCGACGTCGGGCTGGACGCGTCCGCGTACGTGACGGACCAGGTCTGGTACGAGTCGCCGGACGGCACGCGGGTGTCGATGTTCATCGTTCACCGCGAAGACCTCCCTCGCGACGGGCGCCGGCCCGTACGTCTGAGCGGCTACGGTGGCTTCAACATCCCGCTGGAGCCACGCTTTTCGGCCCTGAACGCCGCTTGGCTGAAGCTGGGCGGCGTCCTCGCCTTCGCGAACGTGCGAGGCGGCGGCGAATACGGACGCGACTGGCACGAGGGGGCATGCAAGACGCGGCGGCAGAACGCCTTCGACGACTACATCGCCGCGGCGCGATGGCTTGAGTCGGCGGGCTATACGACGCCCTCCAAGCTCGTTTCGCGTGGCAACAGTAACGGCGGTCTGCTCGTCGCCGTCACCGCCATGCAAGCACCAGAGGCCTTCGGAGCCGTCTACTGCCGCGCGCCCATCCTGGACATGCTGAACTTCCCGAAATTCGGCTACCTGAGCTCGGCGACCGTCGAGTACGGCTCTCCCGACGATCCCGTCGAGGGCGCGTATCTCGCCGGCTATTCGCCGTACCACAACGTCCGAGCCGATCGCCGCTACCCCGTGATGACGTTCGTGTCGGCGTTGAACGACCGGGTCGCTCCACCGTACGACCCCCTCAAGATGGTCGCCATGCTCCAGGCCGAAGGCACGCGGGGCGGACCCTATCTCCTGCTGCCCCTCCGGGCCTCGGGCCACGGCGGCGGCACCACGCTCACGGCACTCATCGAACAAGACGTCGACGAACTGAGCTTCTACTGCTGGGCTCTCGACATCGCACCACCCACGCCGGGCGAGACCGACCGGGCCGTCGACGGCTGCCGTGCGATCACTACGTCGGGGCTCTGACGACGCGGAACGTCACTGGACGGGCAGGCCGGTGACCGCGCGGCCGATCAGCAACCTCTGGATCTCGCTGGTGCCCTCGAAGAGCGTGTAGATCTCAGATGTGCAGATCGCCGACCTGCAATATCGTTATCGTTCTTGCTCTGACCTGGGAATACTCATTGTGGTCAGTGGTAGTCGTTTGCCATTACTAGCCACCCTCTGGCAGAACTGTGGCAGAACCAAAGCCAGGGAGGAACGCCGCTCGACCACGCCCCCCGACAATTGCTTACCGATCTTCATGAAGCGTGGACTATTCCCCCGCGAGTTCTGGTAGACCGTTGCCAGGGGTACGCCTACAGGTGCTGGGCACCCTGTCCTCCGCGTCACGGAGGACAGGGCGTTCGCCTGGTGATCAGTCAGAACAGTAACGGCAGTTGGCCAGACTCATCACCCATGGCTTCACCGTTGATCGGCACCCCAGCCACCTGGCGCAGCTTGTCGACGGTGATGGTCTGCCCGAACAGCTTCTCAACGAGGGTGCGGAGCAGCAGGCCGGCGCCGACCGCGTCCCACAGAGCACGGTGCGGTTGCCCGCCGACAGCGAGATGGAAGACCTCATCGGTCAGTTGGTAGTGGGTGAGGAGGGCGGTCAGGCTGTTGCGCCGGCTGCCTGATCGGATCAGCCTGGCCAGTTTCAGCGTGTCGATCAGTGCGGCCGGGCGGATGCCGGGGCAGCGCAGCGACAACAGCCGCCAGTCCACGGTCACGTTGTGGCCGACGATGTACGCCCCATTGAGGCGGGCCATCAGCTCGGGAAGGATGTGATCGAGTGTCGGGCCCAGGGCCAGCATGTCGCTCGTCAGGCCGGGCGGAGACCAGGGACGGCGCGGGATGCGCCGCCCCGGGTTGACGATCGAGTGATAGGCGCGGTCCACGTCGGGGCGGCCACCGGCCAGCGGGACGACCCCGACCTCCAGGATCGCCTCGTTCTCGCGGTCCTGACCGCCGGTGCCCTCCAGATCGAACGCGACCAGGGGCGCGGCCATCCACAGCTGGTTCGGCATGATGGCCCCTCCTGGTCGTTCAGTCGTCGTCGAAGCGGGCGCCGGCGGCGAGCCGTTCCCGCGCCTGGTCGAGTCGCGCCTGCTCGTCATCGCTCAGTACATACCCTTGCAGGGCGCGGCCGTGGGCGGCGTGGAGGTGCGGGTGATCAACTTCCCACACCTGGTAGCCCAATGCGTGCTGCAGGGCGTACCGGCGTTGCTCGCCCAGTGCGTGCGTAAGGACATGTCCATCCTCCACCAGGAACGGCGCGTCCGCCTCGTAGCCGAAGGATTCCATCGCGGCCCGGAACTCGGCCTCGGTGGGCGCCTGATGCGCATCGGTGCAACGTTGCCAGGGCCGAGGAACCCCAGAAGCTGAACCCGATCCTCATCCGCATCCTCTTTTCGTCGGGGGTGATCCGCGCGGCCCAAAGGCTGCTGCTTGCGTTGGTGGTGCAGGGTGAGGACGGCGGCTCCTCCCCTGCACCACCGGCCTGGCTGGGGCTACGAGCTTCAGGATTAGCGAGCCAGCCAACCAGGGGTCCACGGCCCCGCTCCCCCCACGATGAGAGCGGGGCCGTGAGGGTGTCGCGGTCCCGCTCCGATGTGGAGCGCAGAGACGAAACCGCGACAGCTCAGGTGGATCCGCCGTCCTTCTCCAGGGTCAACGCCAGAGAAGACCGGCGGTGCTTAGGATCCCCTGGTAGACGGCACGGGGACGCTGGGGACCTCGCGCTGCTCTGCGAGAGACGCCTTGACCGTGGCGACCGCTAGAGCCGCTGTACGTTGCACAGCGGTCTGATCCCCCGGCCGCACATTGATGGGGCCCATACCGGACAGCGATGAACTCATATCGGCGCTCCCACCAGTTCACGGGCCAGTGGATCAGCACCACCGAGTTCACGCCACCGCTCCGCGATAGCGTCCGCAGCGCTCTCCGGTCGCTCCGCAGTGATGTACCGGAACAGCTTGCGACTGGTAGCCGCCGAATACCGCCCAGTCCACCACGAGTAGCACACCCCGTCGGTGCGCACTACCAAGCCACGACACACCGACACCACCGCCCACCCGTGTCCCCCGTTGAAGTGGGCGCTTATGCCATGGGCCTTCAGGGCAAGGCATAGCTGTGTCCCGGCGACCATCGCCGGATCGTCGCCGGTCACGGTTTACGGCCTATGCCACACAGGACCGGCACACGGTCCAGCGGCGCCACCAGGTCCGCCTGCTCAGGCCGCCAGTCATTCGGGGCAACGAGCCCCGGGTCCACCACGTCGAGCCCCTTAAAGAACGCGCCAACCTCCGTAGCGGTACGAAGCACCGCCCTGGAGGTCGCCCGCTGATACGTCCTTGCGCCGGGACGCAGCGACTCATCGTCCAAGGCATGCGAGATCACGACCAGCGAACCGGGGGCCAGAGCCCCGACCAACGAGTCCACGATGTTGTACGGCTCGTCCTGCTTCTCCACGAAGTGCAGGACGGCCACCAGCATCAACGCGATGGGCTGGTCGAAGTCCAGGAGCCGTTGAACCCGGGTGGTGTACTGCAGTTCGCCGGGAATCCGTACATCGGCGTAGAGGAAATGCGTCGATTTCTCATCGTCCAGGAACGCCCGCCCATGGGCGGTCACCCTCTTGTCGTTGTCGACGTACACCGTGGTGACGTCCGGGGCGACCTTCCGGGCGACCTGGTGGCCGTTGTCATTTGTGGGAAACCCGGTGCCGATGTCGAGGATCTGGCGTATCCCTGCCTCACCCACCGCGTAGCGGACCGCTCTACCGAGGAACCGGCGGTTGTCCTGGGCCATCTGCCGAATGGCCGGATTGCTCGCCAGGACTTCCGCTGCCAACTGCCGTTCAGCCGGCGTCGCGTCCTTGTCCTGGCCGAGGAAGCACTGGTACACCCCCGCCGGGCCGGGTCGGTTCACTAGGTCTGCAGCCTCCTGCGGGGTGAGCGGGATTCCCCCCAACGGATGCTGGTTAGTCACCATCCGGCATCACCAGCTGATGTACGGTCACCCGTGGATCGCACCTCCGTGTGCGGTCAAGAGCCCGCCGTAGACGTGCACAGCGTCTCGGCGGGCTCGCATGCAGAGCAGGCGCCTCGCCAGGGGCCATCCGCACGCGGTCTGAGCTCCGCAGAGCACCACCGCGCCGAAGCTCACAGCGCGTAGAAATGCGTCCCGGCGAGTCATGGGGAGACCATACGAAGGAAAACAATGGGCGACGGGGACACCGTGTCCCCGTCGCCCATTTTCTTCGGGCCAGGCGCTAAATGGAAACGCCCAACCGGTTCACAACCATGGCAATTGGGCCACTCAACGTCATCGCCCGACGCGCAGCGGTTTTCACCACGTCGCGGGCTAGCGGATGATTCGTCACGCATTCAGGCGCGATCTGGTGCCCCTCCAGCAGCTCGCGCATGGCCTGGTCGTCGTCGCCGACCCGGCTGAACGCCAGGGCCCGGGAAATCCGGTGCCGCGCGCGCCGCTCCCTGGGCAGATTGTTGATCGGGACACCTTCTGCTTTCTCCAATGCATCCGGCCCGCAACCCATCTCGACGTCGACCTGAACCGCGATCAACGCCCGGTTCTCGGGACCAAACTCCGTCATATATGAGTTATGGCCGCTGCCGATGCGATCGGCTGCGCCAGCAGCTTCCACCAGGTGCGCCGCCGCCTCTCCCCGCTGCTGCCACTGCGCCTGAATCGTCGACTCCACGAGGTGCATAGTGCCCCACAGGGACCACACGTCAGGTCCGCCCTGGCCAAGCATCGGATCGAGCTCGTCGATGGAGGACCCCAGCAGTTCGTGCGCCTCGTCCACAGCGCCAGCGGCCAGATACACCTCCGTTTGCGTCCACCGTGTCGCGGTCATCAACAGCGGATCCCCCGACGACTCCGCTGCCCGGATCGCTTGCGAGGCCGCGATGGTCGCGAGGTCGATGTACCCGAGCTTCTTGGTGGACATCGCTGCGTCATGCAGCCCCTCGGCGAGCATCCCGCACGCCCGTTCCCTTTCGGTGTCTTCGACTGCCGCGACGGTGTAGGCGATGTCGATGAGGAGTCTCGGCAGGTCGGTGAGCAGGTCTCCATAGCGGCCGTGACGGGCCTGATGTTGACTCGTGCTCACCCGCTCCCGCAGGTCATCCAGCGAGAACGGCACCCCAGCGGCACGGCTAGGCAGATACCCGCGCAGCAGCACCTTGCGTAGATGAGGGATAGCGATGTGGGCACGTTGATGATCCTGGTTACCCGCAGAGGCATGCGGAAGACCCAGGAGGGTGGACACTTCGACTTGGAGAGCCTCCGCGATCTGTGTGATGACGGAGTACCGATCAAGTTGCCGTTTCCCGATTTCGACGCTTTTCAGCCACGCGGTTGAGTAGCCGAGACGATCCGCGAGGTCTGCACGTTCAATCCCTCGTGCGAGGCGGAACTGTCGTACCCGTTGTCCGATTGTCTGTTCTTCTTCTGCCATGAGGCCGCCTTCCGACCGGACCTAGAACTCCACCGTACGTTCTGGGGACATCTTGTATACGGGGAAGGAGACTCAGCGGGGACACAGTGTCCCCACCCGCGTGGTTCTCCTATGTGATGTGAGGACGCGGCAAAGCGAAAATGCCCCGTCCTCCCGGAGGAGGACGGGGCATTCGCGACTCTGAGGTCAGGCGTTGCTACAGTTCAGTACTCGAGTGGACGCCGGGGTGGTAGGTGCCGGGCCGGCGTCATTGCCGAACCAACCAAGGACGCGCGTGGCCGGAGAAGATACGCCACGACCCGGCAGCAGGGGACCCATCAGCTTCGCCACTACTACGCGAGCATCACCCTTGCGGCCGGAGTGACGATCAAGGAGTTGTCCGAATACCTCGGGCATGCCGACCCGGCGCTCACTCTTCGTGTCTACGCCCACATGCTGACCACGTCACATGACAGAGCATGCAAGGCAGACAAGCACATGCGCCGGCCCCGCTCCTCACTGGGCAGAACTGAGACAGAACTGAACCATGAGCATGATCGTGAAGCGCCCCAATAACCCAGGTGCGTGTTTCTCACAACACGGGAGCACCATGCTTTGACCTGCAAAAAGATCACTGAACAGGCAGGCCGGTGACGGCGCGGCCGATCAGCAATCTCTGGATTTCGCTGGTGCCCTCGAAGATGGTGTAGATCTTGGCGTCGCGGTGGAAGCGTTCGACGGGGTGATCGCGGGTGTAGCCGGCGCCGCCGAGGATCTGGATGGCCTGCTCGGTCACCCACACCGCCGTCTCCCCCGCCACCAGCTTCGACATCGAGCCCTCGGCCTGGCCGAACGGGCGTCCCTTGCGGGCCATCCAGGCGGCCCGCCAGGTCATCAGCCGGGCGATGTCGACCCTGGTCGCCATGTCCGCCAGCAGGAAGGCGATGGCCTGGTTCTCGCCGATCCTGCGGCCGAACTGCTCCCGCTCGCGGGCGTAGTCGCGCGCGTACTCGTAGGCCGCGCGCGCGATTCCCACCGCCATGGCGGCGACGGTCGGCCGGGTGGCCTCGAAGGTGCGCATGGCGGCCTGCTCGCCGCTCTTGCCGCCCTCGCGTACCCGGGCGAGGCGGGCGTCCAGCTTCTCCTTGCCGCCGAGCAGGCAGCGACCCGGCACCCTGACGTCGTCGAGGACGACCTCGGCGGTGTGGGAGGCGCGGATGCCGTGCTTCTTGAACTTCTGCCCCTGCGAGAGCCCCCGCGTGCCCGGCGGGACGACGAAGGACGCCTGGCCCCGTGCGCGGAGCGCGGGGTCGACGGACGCGACGACGACGTGCACGTTGGCGATGCCCCCGTTGGTCGCCCACGTCTTGACGCCGTTGAGCACCCACTCGTCCTTGACCGCGTCGTACTCGGCCCTGGTGCGGATGGAGCCGATGTCGGAGCCCGCGTCGGGCTCGGAGGCGCAGAAGGCGCCGAGCTTGACGTCGTCGGCGGTTCCGAACATCTGCGGGAGCCACTCGCCCATCTGCTCGGGCGTGCCGTTGGACGACAGCGCGGCGGCGGCCAGGCCGGTTCCGACGATGGACAGGCCGATGCCGGCGTCACCCCAGAAGAGCTCCTCGAACGCCACCGGAATGCCGAGGCCGCTCTCGTCGAACCACTGCTGGGCGAAGAAGTCGAGCGAGTACAGCCCGATCTTGGCTGCCTCCTGGATGACGGGCCACGGGGTCTCCTCGCGCTCGTCCCATTCGGCGCCGGCGGGGCGGATCACCGTCGCGGCGAACTCGTGCACCCAGTCGCGTACCTCGCGGATGTCGTCGCCGACCTCCGGGCAGAAGCCACCAGAGCTCTCCGCCATCTCGATCACTCCTCAAGGGGTCCGGAGCCGTACCTGGGGAAGTCCCGCTCCAGCGAGACGTTACCAACGGTAACACCCAACCGCATGAACCCTATCGGTAGGCGGCCGTCCTCGCGCAACGGCCGCCGGCAAACGTTTACACGGTGGAAACACCCGCCGGGCGACCTCGCCCGGCCAGATGGGCTCCCTGAGAAAGCGAAGGACGGCAGGGGCGGTGGGAGAAGGCCGCCCTGCCGTCGATCCGTCAGCGCGCGGGGAACACTCCCCCGCTCAGGCCGCTGTCAGCCTCGCCGGTCGCCGTGGCCGTCGTCAGTCCTCCTCGCTCCAGATCCAGTCGTCGTGGCCGCGGTCGCGGTACGAACCCTGGGTCTGGGCGTTGAGGCGGTCGACGCGGACCCTGGCGGCCGGGTCGGTGCGCCTGTCGTTGATCTTGATGACGTCGAAGCCCCTGTTGAAGTCGCTCGCGTAGATGTAGCCGTTGTAGTAGCGCCAGCTCCACGCCGCCATCGCCGACAGAGCCGGCGGCACGCTCCGTTCCTCGGTCTCCCTTTCCGCGAG
>NZ_JBEZFH010000152.1:0-18830 GCF_040649355.1 Sphaerisporangium sp. NPDC049002
CCGAGCGCGTGTCCAGCCGTACGACGGCGGCGTCGAGGTCGGACGGCATCCAGACGTCCGGGGTCGTGCCCACGATCACGTACGGGGCGCTCGCGGGATCGGCGCTGTAGGTCAGGAACGGCAGGCGGGCCGCCACCGGCCAGGGCAGCGAGTAGGAGATGACGGCGATCCACCGCACGATCTCCTCGACGTCGGCGGACACCAGCACCAGGCGGCCGTGCCCCTGCGAGAGAGCCCTCCCGACGGTCTCCAGCAGGACGCCCAGCCGCGCGTAGGCGGCCTCGCCCGCCGACGCCAGCCAGGCGGCGAGCGACTCGGGATCGACGCGGTCGCCCGGCAGCGGGTCGGCGAGCTCGGGCAGGGCAGTGCCGGGGGAAGCGGGGACGTCCGACCACAGGGACGCCTGCCAGAACTCCACCGGCCGCAGCCCCGTGAGCTCCTCTGGGACGGTGACCACCGCGTGGCCGAGGAAGTTGCCGTACCGCCCGGAGTAGTCCTGCCCGAGGTAGACGCAGCGGGTGAGCACGCTCAGCCCGCCCACCGTGTCGTACGCCAGGGCGACGGGAAGCTCGGCGACCTGCGCGGGGGTCGGGGCGAGCGGGGCGTCCGGCGGAGGCCTGTAGGCGAGGTGCGCGGCGACCTTGGCCGCGAGGCCCGGAGGGAGCCCAGGAGACTCGGCGACGAACTGGAACCCGGCACGCCCGGACGGCCCGGCCTCCGCCGAGGTGTAGTGCAACTGCCACGCCACCACCCCTCACCTCCGCCGGCCGGTGAGCATGCCGAATCTGTACAGCAGCCACAGCAGGGGGTCTTCGACGCGGTAGGGGCGGATGCCTCCGGGACCCACCGCGTCGCGTCCGGGGACGCCGCCCAGGGCCGAGAGGCCGAACAGTGCGAAGTCGGTGAAGTGCTGACGCAGGTAGCGGTCGACCATCCCGGCCTGCCACTCGTCCAGCAGGGCTCTGACCTGCTCGTGGACCGCCTCCCTGTCGTCCAGGTCGAGCGTGCCCGAGGGAGTGCGCGCCCGGTGCAGCGCCGACTGCGTGTCCATGCCCTCCTGCAGCGCGTCGATCTTGCTCAGCGCCACCGCGACGGGCACCTTCAGCCGCCCGGACCCCGAACGGTCCCGCAGCAGCTCGGTCACCCGGCTGATCACGTTGATCGGGTCGCTGTCGGGGTCGCCCGCGTTGACGCCGCCCCCGGATCGGGCGGCCCCGCTCAGCGACGCCTTGGCCCCCGGCAGCTCCACCGGGTCGACCAGGAAGATGATCGCGTCGGCCGCGTTGAGGTAGCGCAGGTGCGTCTCGGTGGACTCCCGGCTCCTGAGATCCTCGCCGGCGGTGTCGAAGAGCACCAGGGTCAGCGACATCGTCCGGGCGCGCAGGCGACCCGGCACCGTACGGGTGAGCAGGTACACCAGCGGGTCACGCGGCTCGGTCGCGGCGGGCCGCGTGGTGCTGAGCAGCCGCTGCTCGCCGTAGAGCGGGCGGGCGAAGTCCTGCTTGTAGCGGGCGATCGTGCGGTCGTCGCAGGCGACCAGCGAGGCGTCCAGCTCAGCGCCGACCCGGTTGGTCAGCTCGTGCAGCAGCACGGCGATGTAGGTGCTCTTGCCCGACCCCTTGGCCCCGACCAGCGCGACGATGCGGCCCGGGTTCGCGCAGTACTCGGCGGGCAGCCGGTTGTGGCACTCCGGGCACGCCCGCCACCCGGTGGACCGCCCGCAGCCGGGGCAGTCGGCGCGGCGTCCTGGCCTGCGCACCGAGAAGACCGGGGGCAGGGACGCGGCTGCGGGGGAGCCGAGGTACTCGGCCAGGGTCTCGTCCAGCCGCGCCTCGCAACCGCCGCCGCGCCCGGCCCTGCCCGCGCAGCGGAACGCGATGCGGTTGCGGTCGAGCCGTGCGAAGCAGAACGGGCAGGTGATCTGCAAGGGCTCATCCCACCTTCATCCGCCGTACCGGCGGGTCGATCAGGGCCACGTCGCCCCCCGTCGCCCGGCCCCCGCCGGACGTGCCGAGGTCGCCCTCCGGTCCGCCGTCGAAGGCGAAGCAGCGCAGCCAGTACGGCTTCGCCCGCCGGGGCGCGGGGACGGTCAGGCGGGCGGGCACGTCCAGGTCGGTCCATTCGTCCAGCAGCACGCCGTCGTCGGCGGACTTGGGCTGCACGAGCCCCGGCTTGAGCACCAGGACGAGGCGGCGCAGGCGTACGGGCCGGTCGGCGGTCACCTCGACCACCACCGAGCGCCGCCACGCCGGGCCCTGCTGGCTCAGGTCGTAGTGGACAGGGACGTGCCCGGCCAGCCGGAGGCTCACGGCGGGGCCGCGCAGGCGCTCGCCGTGGATCAGGGACGTCGGCGCGACCTCGACGGTCACGGGTTCCCCCTCGGGGACCTCCAGCCGGACCCCGCCCTGCGCGCGGTAGGCGGCCGAGTTGACGATCATGCTGTGCCCGCTCCAGCGCACCTCCACCTCGGGCACGTCCGGCGGCCAGTCGAAGCCGACGTAGACCGTGACGCCGCGTCGCTGCGCGGTGAGGCGGGTCGGGGGCGCGAGGTCCACGTGGTCGGCGTGCGCGCCGATCGTGGCCAGCTCGCCGGCCACCGTGACCGCGAGGAGCACGCCGGGGCCGCCTCCCGGACGTATGGCCTGGCCCTCCCGGGTGGGAATGGACGGGATCGCACGGCTCGCGGCGCGCAGCTCGGCCAGCGACACCGTGGTGCCCACGGGCCACGGCGGCGCCGCGTCCAGCGCCACGATCTCCAGGACCCCGTCCGGGGGCTCCTCGTACCGCACGAGCAGCGTGCCGGGGGCCGTGGGGTCGCGGCGGAGGGTGAACTCGCCGACCGGCCGGGGGCGGCCCCGCGGGGTCACGGTGTGCCGCACGCCGGGGGTGACCACCTCGCCGTCCTGGCCCGGGTAGGCGGCCGAGACGACGTAGGTGTGGCTCGTGCCGTTGACCACCTCCCGGTCGCGGAACCCGGCGCCGTCGGCGGCCAGCGTCCGCCCGTCGCGGGTCACCACCGCCCGCGTGGCCTCGGGGGGCAGCGACCACCGGCCCGACACCACGCCGTCGCCCGCCGTCACCCGGACCTCGCGCGGCTCGGGCCGTACGATGACCGGGGCCGCCGCCGCGGGCATGGACACCGCCTCGTCCCTGCGCGCCACCACCGAATAGGTGACCGGCGTGTTGACCGGAGGCCGCTCGTCGCGCGCGGACGGCCGATCGGTCGTCTCCAGCGGCACGCCGTTCCTGAGCACGTCGTACACGACGCGGCCCGCCCGGGAGGGCGAGGGCTGCCACACCAGGCTCACGCCCTCGCCATGGAGGTCGGCCCGCACGGCCCGCGCCGGGTGGGGCGCCAGCCGTACGAGCAGCTCGGCCGCGCCGGGCAGGTCGGGCACCCGCTGGAGCGCGTCCCGCAGCGCGAGCCACGCGTCGTCGGGGTCGAGGGCGGCCCGCGCGCGGTCCCTGAGCTGTAAGGCCCGCGCCAGCCTGGCCCTGACCTCGGTTGCGAGCTCCGCCGCCTCGCCGGTGAGCCCGCCGGGGCCGAGCGCGTCGGCGAAGTCGGCCGCCGCGTGGATCTCCCCTGCGTCAACCAGCTCGCGCAGCCGCGCCGAGGACCCGCTGGCCACGCCGCCCTCCCCGCGGACGGCGAAGATCAGCCTGCGGGCGTCATCCGCGGCCAGATCGAGCTCGGTGGTCGCGTGCCGCAGCAGCGTGTCGTCGTACGGATGCTCGCGGACGCGTTCGCGCAGGCGGGAGACGATGTCGTACCGGATCAGGACGGCCGGGTCGGGGGAGTTGCGCAGGGCGGCCAGCACGGTGTCCGCGCTGATCGTCCACGGCCCCCGGCTGCGGGAGGCCCAGCGCCGCTCGACCTCCGCGAGCGCGTCCCGCACCGGTCCCGCGCCCGGCACCGCGAAGCCGTCGAGCACCCTCATGCCCGCGCAGCGCTCGCCGAAGACGAAACGGGCCAGATGGCTCAGCCCCAGGGTGTCGAGCGCCTCGCGCGCCTTGCCGTACCCGGGGTAGGGGGCGGCCTCGGGGAGCGCGTCGGGCTCGCGTACCTCGATCGACCGTTCGGCGGCCAGCCGCAGGGCCTCCTCCTGGCTGACGCCGCTCGAACGGGCGATCGTCGCCAGGAGCGCGGGGGAGAGCATGCGCAGCCGTCCCGCCGCGTCGTCGAGCCGGCCGCGGGCCTCGGAGAGCCTGCGCGCCGCCCTGTGCTCCGACTCGCCCAGCGCCGCGCGGAGCGGCCCGAGGTCGCCCTCCGCGGCGGCCGAGAAGATCGGGGCGAACCGGGCGTGGTCGGCCTCCAGCCGGTCGGCCAGCCGCTTGTACTTCAGCATGCCCCGCGCACGCCGCCAGCACTGGCGCACCAGCTTGACGGTCTCCGCCACCTCGGTCGCGGTCATCGCCTCGCCCAGCTGGTAGCGGACCCGCAGGTCCTCGGGCGGGAGCCCGCCCGCCTCGCGCGCGGGCTCCAGCACCTCGCGGGTGTACCGCTGCTCGTCGAAGGCCACGCGGCCGCCCGGCTAGCTGACCTGGACGCGGGACAGGGCGGCCCGGGACTCGGCCACCTCCTCCTCGGACATGCCTCCGATCTGGATGCGCAGCTCCAGCTCCTCGCCGGTCTCCCGCTCGCGGGAGGTCACCTGCAGCAGGCCGGAGGTGTCGAGCGCGAACGTCACCTCGATCGGCCATCCGGAAGGCTTGCCCGGCGGGATCTTCAGGACCCCCTCGGCGATCAGGCCGTTGTCGTCGGGCTCGTCGGACTCCGCCTGCCCCGCCTGCTCCATGACCTCGACGTTGACGCCGGTCTGGCCCTTGTCGATGGTGTAGAACTCCTGCGTCACCGCGGCGGGGAGCGGGTCGTTGGCGTGGACGAGGTGCTCGACGCTGCGCCGGCGGGACTCCTTGTCGGTGACGATGATCCCGAAGGCGCGGGAGGCGACCGTCTTGATGGTCCGCGCGGCGATCCGCTCCTGCTGGTCGGCCGACAGGCCCGCCCGCGCGGCCATGTCCTCCGCCTGCTCGCGCTCACCCGACAGCAGCAGCCGCCGGTAGGTCTCCTCGAAGGCGTACAGCGCCGCGCCCTTGGCCACCGCGAGGTCGGGGTCCTGGAGGCGGGGGGTGAGCTGGAACTCCTTCTGAAGGATCTCGGTCACCGCCGGCATCTTGGTGGAGCCGCCGACCAGCACCAGATGGTCGTACGCCTGCACGCCCTTGACCGCCGCCGTCTCCATCGTCCGCCGGGTGATCTCCATCGTGCGGTCGAGCAGGTCGCGGGTCAGCTCCGTGAGCGCCTCGCGGGTCAGCTCGACCTTGGCCACCCTGCCCTCGTGCACCACGCGGACGGTGTGCTGGGTGCGCGTGGAGAGCGTCTTCTTCAGGTCCTCGGCGTCGCGGCGCAGTTGCTGCTCGGACTGCTTGTCGAGCAGGGGGCTCCCCACGTCGGGGTGCTCGGCCTCGAACCGCTCGGCCAGGTACTCCACCAGCCGGTCGTCCCAGTCGGCGCCGCCCAGCTCGTGGTCGCCGTCGGTGCAGACCACCTCGATGTTCCCGCTGCGCAGCGTGATCACCGTGGTGTCGAAGGTGCCGCCGCCAAGGTCGTACACCAGGATCGTGTGGTCCTCATCGGGGTTGAGCACGCCGTAGGTGATCGCCGCCGCGATGGGCTCGGAGACGATGTCGATGACGTTGAGCCCGGCGATCTGGCCGGCCTTCCGCGTCGCGTCGCGCTCGGCCGCGCCGAAATAGGCGGGCACCGTGACGACCACGTCCTCGACCGGCTCGCCGGTCGCGGTCTGGGCGTCGTCGGCCAGCTTGCGCAGGATGAAGGCGGAGACCTCCTCCGGCGTGTACGGCCTGCCGTGCCTGACCCGCGGCACATCGTGCCCCATATCTCGTTTAATGCGGCTTACGACGAGGTCGGGTTCGAGCACGGCGCTGTCCTTGGCCGTGGCGCCCACCACGACGTTGTCGGGGGACTCGAAGAACA
Source organism: Sphaerisporangium sp. NPDC049002 (assembly GCF_040649355.1). Classification (NCBI taxonomy): domain Bacteria; kingdom Bacillati; phylum Actinomycetota; class Actinomycetes; order Streptosporangiales; family Streptosporangiaceae; genus Sphaerisporangium; species Sphaerisporangium sp. NPDC049002. The sequence continues at coordinate 5,999 of NZ_JBEZFH010000152.1, forward strand.
CCACCGATGGAGTGGTGTCGGTGCCTTCGAGATTGCGCAGCACCGTCGGCCGTCCGACGTCGTCGACAGAGGCGATGCAGGAATACGTCGTGCCGAGGTCGATCCCATAAACAGCCATCGCCTAATCGCTCTCCTTTTTCGTGCCGTCGGCCGTGCCGCCGCTCGTACCGCCCTCGTCGCCCCCGGTGCCGGTCCCCTCTTCGGAGCCGGCCCGCCCGACCGCCACCGACGCCTTGCGCAGCACCCGGTCGCCCATCGCGAAGCCCTGAACCAGCACCTCCACGACCATCCCCTCCCCGCTCGCGCCCGCCTCGGCCGTACGGGCCGGGCGGTGGACGGCCGGGTCGTAGGCGTCGCCGGGCTCCACGGTGAGGAGCTCCGCGCCCGTACGGCCGAGCACCTCGGCCACCTCGTCGGCCAGCGCCGACAGTAGCGGGCCCACCAGCTCGGGGGAGGGGGGATCCGATTCCTGCCAGCGGGCGCCCTCGCGCACGAGCGTGTCGTAGAGCCGGTAGAGGCCGGCCCTCACCGGGGTCAGCGCCTCCTGGAGGAGCCCGTACCGCAGCTGCTGGTTCTCGGCGTGCAGCCGGTCGATGACCTGCTCCCGGTGAGCCGCCCGCTCGTGCTCGCGCCTGACCGTCTCGGTGAGCGCCGCCAGTTGCCGGGTGAGCTCCTCGGCCTGTCGCGCGAAATCCTTGGCGGCGTCGGGCTGAGCTGAGGGGGTGGCCTCACGAGGGGGAGGTCCTTCGGGGGGAGACGCCATCTATCTCCTTGTGGCGGCGATAAACGAATTCCTGACGCCTGTAACTCTATCCATCAAATGACCGCGCCCGGTAGAGATAAATCTGTCCACCAATGAGTCATATGTCGGACTTGCGGAGTCGCTTTTCGGCCTTCTTACGGCGACCGGATATACGCCATCGTGCGGTGGGTGGAGGGAATTGCTATAAACCTGGTAAACCTCAGGCGTCGCCTTAGCCGCACGGACTCTCCAGCGGATTCCGCGCGGCACCTGGACCGCCCCAGGGTTTCTTGACGCGCCGCTTCTCGCAGGGCGCTCAGGACTATGTGAACGCCGTGCGATCGCGGGTCGTCCTTATCGGCGGGCCGGAATTCCCCCTCTGGCGTCAGGCGCCGTCGGCGGAGAGCCGGTGGGCCGCTCGTTCGATGGCGGACTCCACCGCGCCGACCCGGTCGGCGAGGAGGCCGACGGCGCCGACGGCCCTGCTCATCGGGTCGTCGTCCCGGCCCCCGAGCGCCCGCGCCCGCAGGTACCCTGCCTTCACCTCGGCCCACCGCCGCGCCTGGCCGGCGGTCATGGTGCCGCGAAGCTCGGCCAGCTTGAGCAGGTTGGCCTCGGCTCCGCCGGTGAGGGTCTGCGCCTCGCCCGCGTAGTGGTCGTCGATCAGCGCCTCCAGCTCCCCGTCGTTGGTCACCGGCAGGACGCGCTCGGCCAGCTTGTTCATGTTGCGGTAGGAGCCCTGCAGCTGGAACGGAGGTTCGGTCCGCGACTCGTCCGCCTGCGCGGCGGAGGCGATGTAGGCCTGGTTGACCGCCAGCACGACCTCCTGGACGCGCAGCAGCCTGCGCAGCACGGCCAGGATCTGGTCGAGCTCCACGGGTGAGTACGGGTGGGCGAGCCGGTCGGGCCGTACGGACTGGTCGCCCCTGGCCAGGCGCACCAGCAGCTCCACGTCACCGCTTTCCCTGGCCGACAGCGGCGCGAGCACGGGGTTCGACGTCAGCGCGTTCTCGATGTAGCTCAGCGCGAACAGTTCTTCCCTGCCCGACAGGACGTCGCCCAGGTTCCACACGTCCGCGCGGTTGGCGAGCATGTCGGGGACGCGGAACCGCCTGCCCGACTCGGTGTACGGGTTGCCCGCCATGCACACCGCGAACCGTTTGCCGCGCAGGTCGTACGTGCGGGTGCCCCCGTCCCAGACGCCCTCCATCCGCCGCTGGGCGTCGCACAGGGAGATGAACCTCTGGAGCAGCTCGGGGGAGGTGTGCTGGATGTCGTCGAGGTAGAGCAGCACGTTGCTGCCCATCTCCAGCGCGAAGGAGATCTTCTCCACCTCCTGCCTGGCGGTCGCGTCCGGCGCCTCGGCCGGGTCGAGCGAGGTGACGGCGTGCCCGAGCGACGGCCCGTTGACCTTCACGAAGACCATTCCGAGCCTGCTCGCCACATACTCCATGAGAGTCGTCTTGCCGTAGCCGGGCGGCGAGATCAGCAGCAGGAGTCCCATCTGGTCGGTACGCCGCGCGTCGCCGACCGTGCCGAGCTGCTTCGCCAGGTTGCCGCCGATCAGCGGAAGGTAGACCTCGTCCAGCAGCCGGTTGCGCACGAACGCGCTCATCACCTTGGGCTTGTACTCCTCAAGCCGCAGCCGGCGCCGCTCCCCGGAGACCAGCGCGTCGCGCTGCCGCTGGTAGGCACGGAAGGCGGGGACGCGCTCGGCCCTGAAGCGCCGGGTACGGGCCGTCAGCTCGTCGAGGCGCAGCCGCAGGCGACGCTCCACGATGCGCGGATGGGCGCCGAGCAGGCCCTCGACCGTGGCGGACAGGGCGGCGGAGGAGTCGTGGCGGGGGAGCGCGGTGCCGCACAGCTCGACGGCCACCGCCTCCGGCAGGTCGTCCGCCGTCCCTTCCGCGCCGTCCGTGGTGCCGCCGGCGGTCGTCGTGAGGAGCGAGCCCAGCCACGCCGCGACCAGCTGGTGCCGAGCGGCCAGGTCGTCGCCGAGCGCGCGGAGGTCATCCTCGAACCCCTTGTACGACGCGGACCCCGGACCGCCGAGAGCCTCGCGGAACCTCGCGAGCAGGGCCCGGGCCCCGGCGCCCGTGACGAAGCCGGCCGGCGTCCCTGACAGCTCCTCGAAGAGGTACTCGGCGGCCAGATCGATGGCGGCGCCGGCGGCGACGTGGCCCGCGCCGTCCAAGAATCCGGCCATGGCGGCCGACAGCTCCGCGCACAACTCCCCGATCGCCCCGGAACATCCCCCGGTGTCCGAGGTCTCCTGGCGGCCGAAGGTCGCGCGTGCCCGTGCCAGGGAGGAGGCCCGGGTCGACCACTTGGCCCTTGCGGGCCCGCCGGCGCCGAACGCCCAGAACAGCTGGGCCGCCGCGCGCTCCGCGGGCGGGTAGCGCAGCAGGGCGCCGCCCGCGTGCAGGCGCAGCAGGGCGTCCAGGATCGCCGTGGCGTCGTGATCGTGCACCCCGCGCTCGTAGCCCTCGTCGTAACGGGCCTCGGCCACCCGGCGCACCACCCCGAGCAGGGCGCCGTCGGTGACCGCCGCCGCGCGCAGCGCTTCGAGCGACAGCCCCTCGCGGCCCCCCTCGGCCGCCGCGAGGACCCACGCGGCCAGGTGCTCGCCCCGGTAGACCTCGGGCGACTCCGAGACCAGCGCCTGCTCCCAGAACGGCCTGGTCGCGGCGAACGCCTCGTCCCGTACGGGCGAGCGGTAGTCGGTCCCCGTCACGGTGAACGCCATCCGGCCGTCGTGGGGGACGAGCGTGAGGTCGAACGGCTGGGTGCTGACGGCGAAGCGGTGCGCTCCCAGCCGTATGGTGTCGCCACCGTCGCCGTAGAGGTCCTTCTGGTCGCGCAGCGTACGTCCCGCCTCCTGCCGGGCGGCCTTGATCTGCCCCGCCAGCTCCTCGGCGCGCACCTGGTCGCCGAGCGAGCGCAGCTCGTCCGACACGCCGCGCAGCTTCGCCACCATCGGATCGGAGGCGAAGTAGGCGTTGACGTCGTCGAGCGACTTCAGGCTCCCCACCCGGCGCCGCACCCCCGAAAGGATGCGCTCCGCCGAGTCGGCCAGGCGGTCGGTCCTGCGTGCCCGCTCGTCCAGCAGCGCCTGCTTGCGCGAGGAGAACGCCTCGTAGACGTCCTCCCGCTTGGAGGTCAGCCGGGCCAGGAAGTCGTCGAACTCGCCGAACCGGGACTCCAGGTTCTCCAGCTGGAGCAGCAGCCGCCCGAGCTGCTCGTCGCACCGCCCGGGGCTGTCCGCCATGGCGAGGGCGCCGGTGACGGCCTGCCCGAGCAGCGAGAACTCGGCCGCGAACTGGGCGCGGCCCTCGACGGACAGCAGCTCGCCCCGGCGGGCGGCGAGGATGGCCCTCGCGCGGTTCGCCCCGCCCAGCACCTCGCCGATCCGCTCCAGGATCGCCGTGCGGACGGTGGCGTCGGCGATGTCCAGGCTCCCGACGACCTCGGTGACGATCTCCAGCGCCTCGGCCTGCTCGGTGAGCCGCGCGCCGACCGGCTCGGCCTCGGCCACGGTGGACACGGCCGCGGCGTCCTCGGCCAGCCGGTCCACCTGTTCGTGGAAGCCGCTGAAGGCGTCGTCGCCTTCCAGGAACGCGACCGCCCGCCGCGCGGCCCCGCTGAGCTCGGTCTCCAGCCCGGCCGCCAGCTCGTCGATCCGGGTCACGTCGGCGAAACGCTGCTCCCGTATGGTCATGAGGCCGCCCTGGGCCCTGCGCAGCTCGGCCAGCCGGGTCACCCACTCGCCGGCCGTGGAGGGCGCCTCGCCGTGCAGGCGCCGCACCATCGAGGCGATGCGCGCAGCGGCCTCGTCGAGCGTGGCGGTCGCCTGCCCGGTGAGCGCCTGGACCTTCTCCAGCTCGTCGAGCACCTGCTCGCCCGCCGCCCGTACGGCCGCCAGCGGGGTGCTCAGGTCGCCGAGCCGGTCGTCGCCGAGCCAGTGGTAGTGGTCGGACATCCGCTCGCAGGCGGCGATGATGGCCTCGAACACCGCCGTGGACGGGCTCATCTCGTCGACCATCCGGCTGATCGACAGCGAGTCCGAGATGCCGCGTACGAGGTCGCCGTTGCCGACGCGCTCCAGCGGACCGGTGCCGGTGGGCCGCCTGGCGGCGTAGGTGTCGGACAGGTACGGAGTCTGCCAGACCTGCATCGGATGGACCCGGGCCGGCTCCTTGGACAGCTCGCGGAACACCACCAGCGTGCCATCCTCGAACAGCGAGTACCCGTGGCAGGTGATCGGGCCGGCCACCTGCTTGCGGATCACGTTGTACGGCAGCAGCAGCGTCCGGCCCTCGGTGCGGGCGTGGAAGACGTACAGCACGTCCTCGCCGTTGGTCGAGCGCACCACCCGCTCGTACTCCAGGTCCTCCACGTCGGTGTCGAAGGTCTTGGTGACGCCCGTGGCCAGGTGGTACCCGCCGGGGAAGATGATCCCCTGGTCCTCCGGGAGGCGGCGGCAGGCCTGCCCGATGCCGTCGAGGCGTACGACGGTCCTGGTCCTGGTGTTGAACACCAGATGCCGGGCCTCGGTCTCCTTGTACGGCCTGACGCGCAGAAGGATCAGCGGCCCGATCCTGGCGTGGTGAACCTCGGCGTCGGCCAGGCTCTGCAGCGGCTCGTCGACCGGCTCGCGGTAGATGCCCTCGCCGGTCTCGGTGTTGTTCTCGATCTTGATCGTCAGGTCGCCGCCGACGGTCTCGACGAACACCTCGTCACCGATGGAGATGTGCGGGTGCCGGCCGAGCACGTGGTCGTCGCGCGTCGTCTCGGTCCATTCGAAGTCGTGCGACGAGGGGAACACGTGGTCGCGCTCGCCCCGGTTGTCCACGTACGCGATGGTGCCGTCGGCGGCGACGTTCCACCGCAGCACTCGCACGTCCTGCGTTCGCGGGCCGGTCTGGAAGACCGCGAGCAGCTTGTCGTCGACCTGCCGGAGCTGGAGCAGCCGGGTCTCCCGGTAGTACCGGTACAGCTCGGCGAAGTCCCGCTGGAACCGCTCGTCGCGCAGCAGCCCGGGGAGCTCGCCGCCGCGCGCGTCCTCGAAGCGGAACGACTCGCCCTCGCGCACGAACCGGTGGAGGGAGAAGACGTCGTCGACGGCCGTCTCCGGTTTCAGCCCGATGAAGACGTTGTAGCCGAACAGCATGAGCCCGCCCGCTGACACGATGTCGCGGGGCACGCAGTTGTTCTCCGTGCGGATCCGCTCGGTGCCGATGAGGCGCAGCTCGGCGCTGCCGAAGACCGCGAGGCGCTCGGCGTTGAGCGCCTCGGCCCGTCTGGCGAGCTCGGCGGCCTGCTCGGACAGCCGCGCCCGCAGCACGTCGTAGGTGCCCGCGTCCAGGGCCGCCGGTCCCGCCGGGGCGGGGGCGGCGGCCCCCGTCCCGGCAGCGCGCGGAGAGCCGTCGCCCGGTCCGGGCTCGTGTCCTGATCCGGTTCCGGCGTCCGCGCCGGTGAGAAGGTCGGTCATGGGGCGTCAGTGCTGGGCGCCGGCGGAGCCGGTGAGGATCGGGGCGGAGCCGTTGCCGGCGGTGAGGGCGCCGAGGGCCGAGACGGGCACGTCCGCGACGCCGAGGTGCCGCGCCGTGTCCAGCAGCTTGGTCAGCTGCCCGGAGTCGGGGCCTCCGGCCTTGATCAGCTGCAGGAGCAGTGCCGAGATCGACAGGTTCTTCACGTCGGACGAGCTGAGCGAGCCGAGCAGCCGGGTGACGTCCTCGGGGAAGCTCGACGACCCGTCCAGCCACGGCCCGGCCAGCTTCTTGGCCACCTCGGAGTGCTCGACGAAGCCGTCCACGCTCTTGCCGAGCGCGATGGAGCCCATGAGCCGGTCGAAGAACACCCCGTCGCCGCCCACGATGCTGATGTCGGCCTTCTCCAGCCCGGCCGCCAGCACGACGGCCTGCGACTCGGCGATGGAGCGCTGGGCGTCGAAGCCGGCGAGCCGCAGGTCCTTCTCGGCCTCCAGCCGCAGGCGGTACTCCTCGTGGGTGCGGCTGGCGTCGTCCAGCGCGGCCATGGCCGCGGCCTTCTCCGTGAGACCCTCGGCCTCGGCCTTGAGCTTCTCGCCCACCGCGGTGGCGGCCACGAGGGTCTTCTCCCGCTCCACGGCGGCCTCGGCGCGGCCGACCTTCTCGATGGCCTCGGCGCCCCGCTCGCGCACCTGCACCTCGGCCAGTCCCGTCGCGGCCGCCTCCGCCTGGATCCCCTCGGCCAGGCGGATCTTCGCCCGCGCGTCGAACTCGGCGGCCTGCTGGCGCGCTTCGGCCAGCACCAGCTGCTCGCGCGCCTTGTGCTTGGCCGCCGTCTCGGCCGCCTCCGCGGCCTTGATGTCCTTGACCAGGCTTTCCTGGGCCTCGGCCTCGGCCTGGATCACCACGGTCTGGCGTACCCGCTCCGCCTCCTCGACGGCGCGCAGGCGCTTGATGATCTCCTCCTGCTCGGCCACGGTCTTCTCGACCGCGATGCGCTCGCGGATGACCTCGGCCATCGCCCGCTTCTCGACCTCCAGCTCCTTGTCCTTGGAGATCGAGGACAGCTGTGTCTCGCGCTCGCGGGCGACGACTTCCATTTGGCGGTCCTTCTCGATCCGCTCGGTCTCGATGGCGATGACGCGTTCCCGGTTCTTCTCCGCGACCGCGATCTCCCTGGCCCTGTTCTCCTGCTGGACGCCGAGCTGCTCGTCCGTACGGATGTGGGCGGACTGGGCCCTGAGCCGCTCCTCGGCCTGAACCCGGGCGATCTCGGCCTCCTCGCGGGCGCGCATGGTCTCGACCTCGCGCTTCTGCTTGATCTCCGCGTCGGTCTGCCGCCGCTCCAGCTCCAGGATCGCCTCCCGCGCGTCGACGTTCTGGCGGGTGATCTCCTTCTCCTCGTGGCGCTGGAACTCGTTCGTGCGGACGTGCTCGATCGAGGTCAGCTCGGTGATCTTGCGGATGCCCTGGGCGTCGAGGATGTTCGCCGGGTCGAGCTTGGCCATGGGCGTCTGCTCAAGGAAGTCGATCGCGGCGTCCTCAAGGCTGTAGCCGTTCAGGTCGGTGCCGATGACCTGGATGATCTGGTCACGGAATTCGTCGCGCTTGGTGTAGAGGTCGACGAAGTCGAGCTGCTTGCCCACGGTCTTCAGCGCCTCGGAGAACTTCGCGCTGAACAGCGCCTGGAGCGTCGTCTCGTCGCTCGCGCGGGCGGTGCCGATGGCCTGGGCCACCTTCACCACGTCCTCGACGGTCTTGTTGACGCGGACGAAGAACGTGATGCGGATGTCGGCGCGGATGTTGTCCCGGCAGATCAGGCCCTCCTGGCCGGACCGTTCGATCTCGATGGTCTTCACCGAGATGTCCATGATCTCGGCCTTGTGGAGGACGGGCAGCACCACCGCTCCGGTGAAGGTGACGTCCACCGACTTGACCTTGGAGATGATCAGCGCCTTGCCCTGCTCGATCTTGCGGAACAGGCGTGTGATCACCAGCAGCGTGGTGAGCGCGATGACGAGCAGGACGGCGAGGAGCACGCCGAAACCCGTGGAGATGACGTCCAATGATGGTCCCTTACTTGGTCGGTGCGTCGGGGTCGAGTTCGGCGTCGTAGGGCGTGACCCAGAAGAACTCGCCGTCCGCGTCGTAGTCGAAGATCAGAGCGGTGTCGCCCGCGCGCAGCGCTTCCTCGTGCTTCCCGTCGCCCTCGCCGGGGCGGAGACGCGCGTCGCGTGCGGCCGAAGGCTCGGGCCCGTGTCCGCCACGGGAGGCGGGCTCGACGCCGAGCCCGTCCCGCAGCGCGTGGCCCGGCCACTGCAGTTGTCTGACCTGGATGACGGCGGACGAGCCGTCGGACGCCCTGACCTCGGCCTGGCCGAAGTCGGCGCCCACGCGTCCCGTACGGATGACGCACGTCCTGCCCACGAAGTCCTGGCGGGAGGGTGCCCGGTGACCGGCGAACACGCGGCGCAGGGGCAGCACCAGCCAGCGGGTGACCACCCATGCCGAGGCGAGCGCCACGAAGAGCAGGGCGGCGCGCGTGCCCCCTGACGGGGAGCCGGCCAGGGCCGTACCGGCCAGGCTCACGAACCACGCGAGGACGATGAGCAGCGAGACCGCGAGGGTCGCGGGCACCCCGCCCAGCCCGAGGACGCCCAGTGGCCCGGTGCCGTGGCCCGCGTCCGTGGAGTCGTCCGCGTCCAGGACGTCGAGGTCGGCCCCACCCAGCAACACGAGCGCCCAGTATCCGACGACCACTACCAGCAAGAAACTGAAGAGAACGGCCGGAAAACTCAACGCCGTATCGACGAACTCCCCCATCGGTGTGCTAATCCCCCTAGCGACCGGTTCCCCCGAACCGATAAACGAATTTATAGCGGGAAAGTTCCTAGTTTTCACACCAGAGTGGAGGTTGGGTGGAGCCGGGGGTTTCGGACACCCATAATCGAGGCATGGGACACCGCATTCTGATCATCGAGCATGAGGCCGAGGCCGGCCTCGGGTTCCTCGCCGGATGGCTGGCCGGCGCCGGGGTGACCTGTGAGATCGCCCGGCCGTACGCGGACGGGAAGGTCCCCGGCCTCGCGGCGGACGGCCTGATCGTGCTCGGTGGCGCGGCGTCGGCCTGGGACGACGAGGGATACGCCTGGCTGCCCGCCACGCGCGGGCTCATCAGGCGCTCGGTGGACGCGGGGCTGCCGACCCTCGGGATCTGCCTCGGCGCGCAGCTGATGACCCTGGCCTGCGGGGGAGCGGTCGAGCGGGGCGCGGACGGCCTGGAGGTCGGCCTGGGGTCGGTGTCGCTCCTGCCCGCCGCGGCCGGCGACCCCCTGTTCGCGCGGCTCGCGCCCACCGTCCGGTCGGTGCAGTACCACCAGGACGCCATGACGGCCCTCCCGCCGGGCGCGGTGCCGCTGGCGACGGGGGAGCGGTACCCGAACCAGGCCTACCGCCTCGGCTCCTCGGCATGGGCGGTGCAGTTCCACCCGGAGGCGACTCCCGAGATCTTCCTGTCCTGGACCGGGCCGAACGCCGGGGAACTGGCCGCGGGCGGGTTCGACGTTCAGGACCTGGACGCCACGGTGGTCGCCGCGCGTGACGAGCTGGAACGGACCTGGCGCCCGCTCGCCGAGGCCTTCGCCGCGGTCGTCACCGGCGGCCGCGTACAGGCCGACTCTCCGTTGCCTGATTTGTCCTGAATTGCCGCAATATTCGGGCCGGGCACCCCTTTCCATTCCCGGTGACCGGGCGATTACGGCGCGGAACCGCTAACGACGGACCAGTGAGTGACCGGCTACTTTGGGCATTGTGAACGCCGAGTCCCGTATGCAGACGACGGCCGGGCGCCTGGCACGGCTGGGCTTCGCCGACGGAGCCCAGGCCGAGCGGCTTCTCGACGAGCTGGGCCCCGAGGCCGTGGGAGATCTCGACCTGCTCGCGGCGCTGGTCGGCGCCGCCGACCCCGACCTCGCGCTCACCTCGCTCGCCCGTCTGGCCGAGCGCGACCCGAGCGTCCTCGGCGCCCTCCGCGCCGACCCCGGGCTCAGGGCACGGCTGCTCGGGGTCTTCGGCCTGTCGGCCGCGCTCGGCGAGCACGTCGTACGGCACCCCGGGCACTGGAAGCTCCTTGAGGGCGAGCAGGCGGTCCAGCGCATGCCCGAGCGCGACATGCGGGCCGAGTTGCTCGAGGCCGTCGGCGCCGACCCGTCCGAGGCCGAGCCCCAGGCTCCGCACGGCGGCACGGACACGATGTCGGCCCTGCGCGTCGCCTACCGGGGCCGGTTGCTGCACCTCGCCGCGCGCGACATCACCGGCCAGGCCTCGCTCTCCCAGGTCACCGCCGAGCTCTCCGACCTCGCCGCCGCCGCGCTGGAGGCGGGCCTCGCCATCGCCCGCTCCGACCATCCCGAGAGCGCCGACGTACGGCTCGCGGTGATCGGCATGGGCAAGTGCGGCGCGCGCGAGCTGAACTACATCAGCGACGTCGATGTGATCTTCGTGGCCGAGCCGCGTGACGGGGTCGACGAGACCAAGGCGCTCCGGGCGGCGACGCGGCTCGCACAGGGCATGATGAGGGCCTGCTCCACGAGCACCCCCGAGGGCGCCCTGTGGGAGGTCGACGCGGCCCTGCGGCCCGAGGGCAAGGCGGGCCCGCTCGTCCGCAGCCTGGCGAGCCACCTCACCTACTACCGCCGGTGGGCCAAGACCTGGGAGTTCCAGGCGCTGCTCAAGGCTCGTCCCGTCGCCGGCGACATGGAGCTCGGCGAGGAGTACGTCGCCGCGGTCAACGAGCTCGTCTGGCAGGCCGCCGCCCGGGACCACTTCGTCGAGGACGTCCAGGCGATGCGGCGCAAGGTCGAGGCGAACGTCCGCGCGAGCGAGGCCGACCGCCAGATCAAGCTCGGCCCGGGCGGCCTGCGCGACATCGAGTTCGCCGTCCAGTTGCTCCAGCTCGTGCACGGCCGCTCCGACGGCCTCCTGCGCCGCCGCGCCACGCTGCCCGCGCTCGCCGCCCTGTCGCGGGGCGGCTACGTCGGCAGGGACGACGCGAAGGCCCTCGCCGAGGCCTACAGCTTCCTGCGGCAGGTCGAGCACCAGCTCCAGCTCCACCGCCTGCGCCGCACCCATGTCGTGCCTGAGAGCGTCACCGACCTGCGCCGCATCGGCAGGGGCCTCGGCATGGTCGTCGACCCGGTGGGCGAGTTCACCACCCGCTGGAGGCGGCACGCCATGGAGGCACGGCGGCTGCACGAGAAGCTGTTCTACCGCCCGTTGCTCCAGGCCGTCGCCCGGCTGCCCGGAGAGGAGGCCCGGCTGTCCACGGCCGCCGCCTCCGCGCGGCTGTCGGCACTCGGGTACGCCGACCCCGACGGGGCGCTCCGGCACATCGCCGCGCTGACCAGCGGAGTCTCGCGGAGGGCGGCGATCCAGCGGACCCTGCTGCCCGTCATGCTCGGCTGGTTCGCCGACGCGCCCGACCCGGACGCGGGCCTGCTGGGGTTCCGCCAGGTCAGCGACAAGCTCGGCGCGACCCCCTGGTACCTGCGCCTGCTCCGCGACGAGACCGCGGTCGCCGAGCGCATGGCCCGGCTCCTCGGCACCAGCCGCTACGCCACCGGGCTGCTGCTGAACGCCCCCGACGCCGTGGCCATGCTCGGCTCCGACGGTGAGCTCGCGGTCCGTCCGAAGGCGTCGCTCTCGGCCGAGGCCCACGCGTCCGTGGAGCGCCACTCCCACGACGCCGAGACCGCCGTCGCCTCCGTCCGCGCCCTGCGCCGCCGCGAGCTGTTCCGTACGGCCGTGGCGGGGCTCGTCGGCCGCATCGACATCGAGGAGGTCGGCCAGGCCCTCTCGGAGCTCAACGACGTCACCATCCAGGCCGCCCTGGACGCCGCGATCCACAAGATCTCACTGGAGCGGCGCGGCGACTTCCCGACCCGCTTCGCGGTGATCGCCATGGGGCGCCTCGGCGGGTACGAGTCGTCGTACGGCAGCGACGCCGACGTCATGTTCGTCCACTCGCCGCTTCCGGGAGTGGACGAGAAGGTCGCGACCGACGCGGCGCACGCGGTCGCCAACGAGCTGCGCCGCCTGCTCGCCCGGGCCGCCCCGGACCCGCCGCTGCAGATCGACCCCGACCTGCGCCCGGAGGGCCGTCAGGGAGCCCTGGTCCGCTCGTTGTCGTCGTACGAGGCGTACTACCGGCGATGGTCGTCTCCGTGGGAGTCCCAGGCGCTGCTCCGCGCCCGCTTCTCGGCGGGCGATCCCGGGCTGGGAGCCGAGTTCACGGCCCTCATCGAACCGCTCCGGTACCCGGTGGACGGCATCAGCGACTCCGCCGTGCGTGAGATCCGCAGGCTGAAGGCGCGCATGGAGGCCGAGCGGCTGCCCAGGGGCGCCGACCCCCTGCTGCACACCAAGCTCGGCAGGGGCGGGCTTTCCGACGTCGAGTGGCTGGCGCAGCTGATCCAGCTCAGGCACGCGTTCGACGTGCCCGAACTGCGGGGGCTGCCCCCGGTGGAGTCCAGGATCTCCAGGCGAACCCAGCGCAGGCCCTTCTCGAAGCCGACGCGGGTCGGCCGGTCGGACGGATGCCACG
>NZ_JBEZFH010000153.1:0-18668 GCF_040649355.1 Sphaerisporangium sp. NPDC049002
GGTCAAGGGCGGCGGGGTCGGGTGCGCGGCGGGACAGCCGGAGCGGGGGGCCGAGCCCGGCGGTGCCCTCGGCGTCGAGCAGGTCGACCGGGATCTCGATGTGGACGGGCCGGGGACGTCCCTCCCCGAAGAAGGCGAACGCGCGCGCGACCGCCGCCGGGATCTCCGCGACCGAGGTCACCCGGTGGCTCCAGGCGCACACCGCGTCGAGGGCACGGGACTGGTCCTTGCTCTCGTGCAGGTACCCGCGGCCCTGGCGGGGATGCGAGGACGGGACGCCTGGCGAGACCAGCAGCACGGGCACCGAGTCGGAGTAGGCCTGGGCGAGCGCGGTCGCGGCGTTGAGGGCCGCGGGGCCCGTCGTGGTGACGGCCACGCCGGGACGGCCGCCCGCGCGGGCGTACCCGTCGGCGGCGTACCCGGCCCCCTGCTCGTGCCGGGGCGTCACGCAGCGGATCCCGGCCTTGACGAGCTCCTGGTAGACGGCCAGGTTGTGGGTGCCGGGGATCCCGAAGACGGTGTCCACCCCGTACGAGGCGAGCGCGGCCACCAGCGCCCCCGCTCCCGTGACACCGGGGCCGCCCGTGGCGGTGGGGCCGGGGTCTCCAGGGGCGGTCATGCGTTCCTCGCCAGGGAGCGGGAGATGATCAGGCGCTGGATGTCGGAGGTGCCTTCCTCGATCTCCTCCAGCTTGGCGTCCCGCATCCACTTCTCCACCAGGTACTCGCGGGAGTAGCCCCAGCCGCCGTGGGTCTGGACCGCCGCCCAGGTACACCACATGGCGTTCTCCGAGGCGGTCAGCTTGGCGATCGCGGACTCTTCCGCCACAGGCTCCCCCGCGTCGTACAGCGCCGCAGCCCGCATGGTGACAAGATGCGAAATATCGGCTTTAGCGGCCATATCGGCGAGCCGGAACGCCACCGCCTGATGCTCGATGATCTTCACCCCGAACTGCTCACGGTCCCGCGCGTACGCGAGCGAGGCGTCCAGGGCCGCGCGCGCCAGGCCCGTACAGGCGGCGCCGATCAGGATCCGGGAGGCGTCGAAGGTGCGCATCAGCCCGTAGAACCCCTGCCCCTCCTCGCCGAGCCGGTTCTCCACGGGCACCCGCACGTCGTCCAGGAACAGCTCGGCGCAGGCGATGCCGCGCTGGCCCATCTTCGGCATCGGGGTGCCGACCGTGAATCCCTCCGTGCCGCGCTCGACCACGAACGCCGTGATCCCGCGCGACCGCGTCCCGGGCGCGACCGTCGCGAACACCACGAACAGGTCCGCGTACGGGCCGTTGGAGATCCACGCCTTCGAGCCGGTGAGGAGGTAGGAGTCGCCGTCGCGCACGGCCCGCGTCGTCAGCGAGGCCGCGTCCGATCCCACACCGGGCTCGGTGACCGCGAGCGCCGTCAGCGGCGGGACACCGGTACAGAGCGGGGCGAGGAAGCGGCGCTTCTGCTCCTCGGTGCCGAGCTCCAGCACCGGGGCCGCGAAGAAGCCGTTGGAGGTGACCAGGTTCCCGATCGACACGTCACCGTGGCACAGCTCCTCCTGGATGAGGCACTGGGTCACCAGGTCCGCCACGCCCCCGCCGCCGTACTCCTCGGGCAGCATGTAGGAGGTCAGGCCCGCCTTGGCGGCCTTGTCCCAGATGTCGCGGGGCAGTTCGTGGTCGGCCTCGTCCACCTCGCGGGCGCGCGGCCTGATCTCCGCGGCGGCGAACTCGCGCGCCAGCCGTACGAAGTCCCGTTGCTCCTCGGTCAGTGCCGATCCGCTGCGTATGGGGCGAGTCATGGCGTTTCTCCTCCGGGGACGGGGGTGAGCGGGCGAAGGGGAGGCGCCGGGGCGGCGCGTGCGGGCACGGCGACCAGGACCATCGCCACCAGCAGGCATCCGCCGCCCACCAGCAGCGACCACCCGGCCGCCTCGCCCCACAGCAGCACGGCGAAGGCGGTCGCCCACAGCGGCTCGACCGACATGACGACGGCGGCGGTGGTCGAGGGCACGTGGGACTGCGCCCAGGTCTGCGCCAGGAAGGACAGCGCCCCGGCGGCGGTCGCCAGGTACACGAGGCCCGCCCAGTCCCCCGGCGACCCCGGCACGGCGATGCCGCCGGGCGCCGCCGCGACCGTCAGCACGCAGGCCAGCGTGCCGATCTGGACCAGCGTCAGCGCGTAGGCCTCCTCGGAACGGCTCCACCGGCCGAGCGCGACGACGTGGACCGCGTACAGGGCGGCGGACACCAGCGTGAGCGTCAGCCCGGCGCCCGGGATGGGCCCCCCGCCTCCCCCGGCCATCAGCATGAACGCGGCGAGCCCGGCGACGGTCAGTCCCACGGCCGTCCAGGCCCGCGCGGTGATCCTCGTGCGGAACCACATCAGCCCGAGCAGCGGGGTCATGACGACGTAGGAGCCGGTGACGAATCCGGAGACGAAGGACGGCAGCGTCGTGAGCCCGTACGTCTGGGTGACCAGCGCCGCGCTGTACACGAGCCCGAGCCCGACGCCGGCCCGCCAGGCCCGGGGGGCGAGCCCGCGCAGGGCCCCGGGGCGGATCGCGAGGAGCAGCGCCGCCGACATCAGGTAGCGCACGGCGAGCAGGTCCGTCACGGGCAGCCGGGTGACCATGTCCTTGACCAGGGGAAAGGTGGTGCCCCACACGGCCGTCACGCCCAGCAGCGCGGCGACGCCCGCGAGGTGCCGCGCGGCACGCGGCTCCAGAATGCCTTCGAGGGCCTTCACCGCAGGTCGTTCCTCAGGATGGCGCCGTTCTTCATGACGAAGGCGACCTCGGTGAAGGCGCCGACGTCGAAGGGACCCCGGACGGCGATCAGGTCGGCGTACTTGCCCGGCGCGACCGAGCCGACCCTGTCCTCCCAGCCCATGCACTCGGCTCCGGTCAGCGTGGCGGCGCGCAGCGCGCCCATCGGGCTCATGCCGTACTCGACCATCGTGCGCAGTTGCCGCGCCTGCATGCCGTGCGGGAAGCCTCCCGCGTCGGTGCCGAATCCGATCCTGACCCCGGCGCGCACCGCCTTGGCGAACGCCTCGCGCTGCGCCTCCGCGGTCTCGTCGTTCTTGCGCAGCCCTTCGGCGTCGAAGCCGTTGGTCGCGGCGGTCTCACGGATCCAGTCGGCCCACCAGATGTCGGCGGACAGGTAGGTGCCGTGCTCCAGCATGAGCTCGATGCCCTCGTCGTCCAGGTAGCAGGCGTGCTCGATCGAGCGCACCCCGGCCCTGACTGCCATCTTGACACCCTCGGCGCCGTGGGCGTGGGCCGCGACGTGCGCGCCGTACCAGGAGGCCTCCTGGACGGCGGCGCGCATCTGCTCCTCGGTGAGCTCGGGAGCGCCGGGCACGGTCCCCGCGGCCATCACCGCGCCCGTCGCGATGAGCTTGATCAGGTCGGCCCCGCCGTGCAGGATCTCGCGGACCCGCTCGCGCACGTCGTCCACGGTGCGTACGGACCCGAACCGCAGGTCGCGGGGAAGCTCGATGTCGTGGGCCAGACCGGTGATCATGCCGCCGCCGGACGACACCGTGACGTAGGCCCCGGCGACGGCCATGCGGGGCCCGATGACCGTGCCGTCGTCGATCGCGTCACGCAGGGCCGTGTCGACGAAGGCCCGGAAGGTGCCGACGTCGCGCACCGTCGTGAAGCCCGCGAGCACGGTGTCGCGTGCGTTGCGCACGCCGGCGAGGGCCTGCCGCGCGGCGCTGAGCTTCAGCTCCTGGACGAAATCGGCGCAGGCCGCGCCCCCGACCAGATGGGTGTGCAGGTCGATGAGGCCGGGCGCGAGGGTCACGTCGCCGAGGTCGGCGATCTCCACGCCCTCGGGGACGGGGGCCGTCCCGGGCAGGACCGCGGCGATCCTCTCGCCCTCCACGAGCACCGTCTGGTCGTCCCGTACGTGACCGGCCTCGACATCCACGAGCCGCGCGCATCGCAACGCGATCGCCATCAGAGATCCCTCCCACGCGTTTCCTGAGTCGCAACTCAAACACATCGGTGCTGAGCATGACAATGGGTGATTTGACTAAGTCGCGCCTCAGCTTTCGCGAGACAATTCCCGCTGTCGGCGCGCCAGGCGCGCTAGGGTTCCCCTGTGGCACGAGGATTCGGCCGGATACGTCGCGAAGATCTGCTCAGGACAGCCTGTGAAGTGATCACCGCGCAGGGCTTCGGGCACACGCGCACCGTCGACATCGCCCAGGCGGCCGGGGTCAGCCAGGGGCTGCTCTTCTACCACTTCGAGACCAAGGACAACCTGTTCGCGCAGGCGTTCGCGTACGCCGCGCAGCGCGACCTCGACGCGCTCACCAAGCTGGAGGAGGCGGGCGGTCCGCCGCTCGACCGGCTGCGCGACCTGCTCAAGCTCTACTCCCCCAGCGGCAAGTCCAAGTCGTGGGCGCTGTGGATCGACGCCTGGTCGGAGTCGCTGCGCGGCACCGCGCTCGAAGAGGTGTCCCGCACGATCGACCTGCGCTGGAAGCAGGCGCTGCGCACGATCCTCGACGACGGCATCGCCGAGGGGATCTTCCGGTGCCCCGACCCCGACGCCGCCACGTGGCGCATCGTGTCCCTCATCGACGGGCTCGCCGTCCAGGCCACCGTGCACAAGCGCGTGCTCACCCGCGCCCGCCTGGCCGAGCTGGTCCGTACGGCCACGGCCACCGAGCTCGGCATCTCCCCCGACGCCCTGGCGAGCTGACCCGGCGCCCGCGCCCAGGCCCCGTGATCGCGGTGGGGACCGGAC
The DNA here is from genome assembly GCF_040649355.1 of Sphaerisporangium sp. NPDC049002. Classification (NCBI taxonomy): domain Bacteria; kingdom Bacillati; phylum Actinomycetota; class Actinomycetes; order Streptosporangiales; family Streptosporangiaceae; genus Sphaerisporangium; species Sphaerisporangium sp. NPDC049002. The sequence goes on from NZ_JBEZFH010000153.1 coordinate 4,748, forward strand.
GGGCCGCCGTTCCGGAAGCCCCGTGGTGTCCAGCGGCGGACTGGCAGGAAGCGGTCACCGGAGCGCAACTTGCTGCCTTTGATTCATCTGGTCCGCGGGCCGTGGAAACCGCAGAGTTGTTCTTGCGAGGACAAAATCCACAGCCGCAGGAAAAGAGCCCGAGAAATGAAGAACCCGATCGTCGCCCCGGCCCCTCCCAGGCCCGGCACCACCTGGGACGCGCCTTTCCCCTCCGACGGAAACCCCTGGAACTGAGGGGACACGCAGCGATGCTGGTCGTTCTGACGCTGCGCCGTATCATTGGAAAGCCGTCGGGCGAACCGCCGCTCGACGGAGAACGGATGCTCGCGCTGTTACCGCGACAATGGCGTAAGGATTTCAGGGAGGGCTCCGGATACATCGCCATCCGAATTCACACCGACGAGGACATCACCACCGCCCAGATACGCGCGCAGGTGGTCGCCGTTCTCACCAATCCGGAGGTCACCCGCTGGCGGCTGGTCTCCTGCGAGACCCTGACACACCACCAGAACCCCAAGAGAGGAAACCCGGCCACCATCACCCGGCACACGACCCAGCGCGCCCAGTGGAACTGACGTCGCGGGGCAGTGGGGGTCGTGGGCACCTGCCCCGGTGCGACTGAGGCCCGGAATGGCGGTGCGACGCCTGGTCACTCACATGTGGAGCGGGTAGCCCCGGGTGTCGAGGTCGAGGGCGAGGACTTCGCGGCGGTTGTGGCCGGCGAAGGTCACCTGTGGCCAGTCGCCGAACCGGCCGGCGGTGCCGGCGGGGATGCCATGTCCGGGGACGACGATGCGCTCCAGATGCGCCAGGTGCCGCCGATGCCCGAGGAGGGCGGGAAAGCCGAACGGGCCGGGGTGGTTGACCTTCCACAGGTCGAGGGTGGCCAGCCGTGCGACGACCGGAGAGCGGCTCAGCGTCGCGATATCCACGTGGGTTTCCCACAGTGCGAGATGGCGGAGGGCGGGCAGGGCGAGACCGGACAGCGTGTCGACCAGGGTCCACAGACACAGGTGGGTGAGGCGGTCGGTGGCGGAGAAGAAGCGCAGGACCGGGTCGAGGTGAGCGGTGCCGCCCCAGGTGCGGATCCGAAGGGATCGAAGCCGGCTCATGTCTGCGCTCGCGAGCAGGCCCCGGAGCCGGTGCCTGCCCATGAGGTCGATCCGCCACGGCTCACGCTTCGGGTCGAAGCCCAGCAGGCCCGGTGTCATGCCCTTGGCGGTGGCCAGGCCGTCGACGATCGAGACCACGTCCATGCAGTCGATGTACGCGTGGACCGCGGGTTCGTCCGGGACCAGGAGCAGGTGGTCGTCCAGCAGACCGTAGAAGTTCACCTGGGAGTCGACCCGCTCGATCGCCTCGCGCTCCGCGTGCCGCGCGGCCTGATCGTCCTCCCACAGGCGCAGCGCCTGCGCCTGGATCAGCGCGCCTGTCGCACCGCCGATCATCGCCGCGAACGCGAAGGCGTAGCCGGCGTCGTCCGCCGGGGTGCCCAGCACGCAGGGCGACGCCGCCTGCGGGCGTGGGGAGTAGCCGTCGGCGGCGTAGCGGTCGGCGGCCAGTTCGAAGTGTACGGCGGCGACGTCCTCGTCCACCTGGTCGATCAGCACCTCGACCCGGCTCCCACGACGCTCGCTGACCCGCGATCCCTGGCGTCGCAGCTCCACGTCCTCGCCGTGCGGATCGGCCAGCCGCATCGTCACATCGGGGGCGATCACGGTGGGATTATCCCTGATCGCAGCCGGACATACGCGGGCATGGTGCGCGGGTCCGTCCGGAGGGGGCCGCTGCCCAAGGCGGATCTTTACCGGACGAACCCGCGGTTCAGGGGTCCCGATCCCGGACGGTGCCGTGGACGGCCCGGGATCGCGTGCGGGTGGGCGCCGTGCGGCGCCTCCCGTGGTTCTCAGTGCGTGCTGGCGAACTGCTCGGCCTCGGTGGAGCCCTTGAGCGCCACCGTCGAGGAGTCCGGCGCGACGGCCGTGCTGATCAGGTCGAAGTACCCGGTGCCGACCTCCCGCTGGTGGCGGGTGGCGGTGTAGCCCCGCGCCTCGGCGGCGAACTCGGCCTCCTGCAGCTCGACGTACGCCGTCATGCCCTCGTCGGCGTAGCCGCGTGCCAGCTCGAACATCGAGTGGTTCAGCGAGTGGAAGCCCGCCAGGGTGATGAACTGGAAGGTGTAGCCCATGTGGCCCAGCTCTCGCTGGAACTTGGCGATGGTGGAGTCGTCCAGGTGCTGCTTCCAGTTGAACGACGGTGAGCAGTTGTAGGCGAGCATCTGGTCGGGGTACTCGGCCTTGATCGCCTCGGCGAACCGCCGCGCCACGTCCAGGTCGGGCGTGGAGGTCTCCATCCACAGCAGGTCGGAGTACGGCGTGTAGGCGAGCCCGCGCGCGATGCAGGCGTCCACCCCGTTGCGCACCCGGTAGAAGCCCTCGGCCGTACGGTCGCCGGTGGTGAAGGCCTGGTCGCGGGGATCGACGTCGCTGGTCAGGAGCGTCGCGGCCTGGGCGTCGGTCCGAGCGATGATCAGGGTGGGCACGTCGCACACGTCCGCCGCGAGGCGCGCGGCGTTGAGGGTCTTGATGTGCTGGCCGGTGGGGATCAGCACCTTGCCGCCGAGGTGGCCGCACTTCTTCTCCGAGGCGAGCTGGTCCTCCCAGTGCACCCCCGCCGCTCCTGCGGCGATCATGCCCTTCATGAGCTCGAAGGCGTTGAGGACGCCTCCGAAGCCGGCCTCGGCGTCGGCCACGATGGGCGCCAGCCAGTGCGGGGCCTTGGCGTCACCCTCGGACCAGGTGATCTGGTCTGCCCGGAGCAGGGCGTTGTTGATGCGGCGCACCACGGCCGGGACCGAGTTGGCCGGGTACAGGCTCTGGTCGGGGTAGGTCTGGCCGCCGAGGTTGGCGTCCGCCGCCACCTGCCATCCGGACAGGTAGATGGCCTTCAGCCCCGCCTTGACCTGCTGCACGGCCTGGTTGCCGGTCAGGGCGCCCAGCGCGTGCACGTACTCCTCGTTCTGCAGCAAGGACCACAACCGCTCGGCGCCAAGCCGTGCGAGAGTGTGCTCTTCCTGGACGGAACCGCGCAATCGAACGACGTCTTCGGCCGTATAGGTCCTCTCGACGTTCTTCCAGCGCGGGTTGCTCTCCCACTCTCGCCGCAGCTCGTCTGCAGCTCCCTTGAGGCGATCTTTCATTTTGACTCCTTTGGCGTCCTCTGGGCGCTTGCTTCGAGTCTGCGTTGGATCGGTGATCAGCGGCAAGGTTGATCGAGAGAAATATGCCTGATGTTTCGGGAAAAGTGAATACTCGCCGGTATTTTGCTGGCAAGAAATGCAAAGTTTTCATTATGGACTAGACCAATTCCTGTGACGCGGGTCACGCGAGAGCCGCGCCCCATATCGTGATTTATGCCGACAAATCAGGATGTTTCGCACAGGCAGTGATCTTCGCCGGCGGGTCAACGGCGGCATGACCCCAGCCGGACCCGTACCGACGCGGCCGTACGGCCGGACCTGGCGCGGTCGGGTGGAAGATGTGGCGAAATTGCGCTTAGGATCGTGGTATGGCGTCCTTGGTGGGAGAAGAACCGCTGTCTTTGACGCAGGAGCTCGACCTCCTCGCGTTCGGCCAGCGCCTGAGGCATCTGCGCAAGCAGCGCGGCCTCACCCTGTCCGAGCTCGGCGAGCGCGTCGGACGGGCGCCCAGCCAGCTCTCCCTCCTGGAGAACGGCAAGCGCGAGCCCAAGCTGTCGCTGCTGAAGTCGCTCGCCGCCGCGCTCACCGTGCCGGTGGAGGAGCTGCTGCGCCGGCAGGCCCCCAACCGCCGCGCCCAGCTGGAGATCGCCCTTGAGGAGGCGCAGCGCGACCCGATCTACGCCTCCCTCGGCCTGCCCCGGCTGAAGGTCTCCGCCCGAGTCCCCAACGACGTGCTGGAACACATCCTCGGCCTGTACGAGGAGCTGCGCTCGCGGCAGGCCAAGGGCACGGCGACGCCGGAGGAGGCCAGGGCCGCCAACGCCGAGCTCCGGCGCAAGCAGCGCGAGCAGGGCAACTACTTCGCCGAGATCGAGGCCGCCGCCGCCGAGGCGCTCGCGGCCGTGGGCTACCGTACGGGCGCGCTGTCGGCGGGCACCGTCCAGGCGCTCGTCACCCACTTCGGCTACGCGGTGCAGACCGCGCAGGACCTGCCCCGCTCGGTGCGGTCGATCACCGACCTGCGCAACCGCCGCATCTACGTCAAGCACGAGCAGCTCGGCATGCACACCCCGCGCACGATCCTGCTGCAGACCCTCGGCCACCTCGCGCTCGGCCACCACAAGCCCCGCGACTTCGCCGACTTCCTGCGGCAGCGCACCGAGGCCAACTACTTCGCCGCCGCCGTGCTGGTGCCCGAGACCGCGGCCGTGCCCTACCTCAAGGAGGCCAAGCAGGACCGGGCGCTGTCGGTCGAGGACCTGCGGGACGTGTTCGCGGTCTCGTACGAGATGGCCGCGCACCGCTTCACCAACCTGGCCACCCACCATCTCGACCTGGTCTGCCACTTCGTGCGCAACAACGCGGGCGGCATCATCTACAAGGCGTACGAGAACGACGGCATCGTGTTCCCCGCCGACGAGCAGGGGGCCATCGAGGGGCAGCGCATGTGCCTGCAGTGGTCGGGGCGGCAGGTGTTCCTCTCCCCGGACCGCTTCTCCGTCTACCACCAGTACTCGGACTCGCCGACCGGCACGTACTTCTGCAGCGCCCACGTGGATCCCTCGCGCGAGCGCGACTTCGCGATCACGCTCGGCGTGCCGTACAAGGAGTCCCGCTGGTTCCGTGGCAGGGACACCACCAACAGGTCCAAGTCGAACTGCCCGACGGGGGACTGCTGCCGCCGGCCCCCCGCCGAGCTGACGCAGCGCTGGGAGGGTTACGCATGGCCCTCGGCCCGCGCGAACTCCCACGTGCTCGCCGCACTGCCCCCCGGGTCCTTCCCCGGCGTCGACGAGGCCGACGTCTACTCGTTCCTCGAACGCCACGCGGGCGTCTGATCGCCCCACCGGCGGCGTCGTGCTGACCGACCGCTGCGACGCGCCGTGCTGGACGCGCCCTCCCAGGTCGCGCGAGGGTCGGTGACCCATTGACAGGAAAGCGCGGACCCTGCATCTTTGCAATGACAAGTTCGGCGTGCGGAAACAGCCTGCGGAGGTTTCCGCTACCGGTCGTCCCCGTGCAGATGTTCGGCCCGGTGTCGCCTGGTGATCGCGCAGGACAGGGTCGCGCGCGAGATCATGATCGACACCGCTCGCTTCGCCAACTACATCGGCATGGGGCGCTGGCAGCGCCCTGAAGAAAGATCATCAAAATGCGCTCTTTGTGGAAGATGCCGTTGATCGCGGCCCGCGATCGACGGTCCCCCGCCGGCAGAACGCGAATCCCCGAACCCATGGTCATGGACGACCCGGAATCCGTCGCGCAGTTTCACCATGGCGGCGTCATGGGGAGCGGATTCCGTTCGGTGTACGACCTCAACGCGCGGGCGCTGAATGTCCTGCTCCCGAAGGGCGGGAGGCTGCTGGACCTGGGCTCAGGCTCCGGCCAGGCCCTCGCCTACCTCGCCGGAAGACGCCCTGACGTCACCATCACCGGTCTGGATCTCTCGCCCACCATGCTGTCGACCGGACGCGCCATGCTCAGGTCGGAGCACCTTGACAAGCGCGTGAGCCTCGTGCGGGCCGACATCACGGCGATCCCCGATGAGATCGCGGAGCAGCACTGGGACGCGGTCTCCTGCGTCTGGACGCTCCACCAGCTACCGGACGTCGAAATCCTGTCCGCCGCGCTGCGGCAGATCTCCGTTCTCCGGAAGTCGCACGGCGCGGCGGTGTGGATCCTCGATTTCCAGCGCCTGCGCGACCCCCGCACGATGCCCGACGTGATCGACGTGGCCGAACCGGGGTATCCCGCGAAGCTGCGGCAGGACGGCATCGACAGCGAGGCCGCGGCCTTCACGCGGGACGAGCTCCAGTCCCACCTGGCGTCCGCCGGGCTCGGGGACCTCGAATCGGGACTCGCCTCTCCGATTCCGTACCTGCATGCCTTCTGGAGTCCGGGCGCCGAGCGCAAGCCTCAGGACGAAACACTCTGGAACGACCTTCGCCAAACGGGCCGTGCGCGCCTGGACACCGCGCTGCTGCGACGTGGATTCCACCCACGGCCGTTCTGACGCCCGGGGCCGGCCCGCCGAGCCGCTGCTCGGCGGTCACCGGCGCCGCGTGCCGATGGTCCTCTTCAAGCAGCATCAGGCCCCTGTTCGAATCGGCACGCACAGGCCCGGCGGCGCCTTCCTACTGAAAGTCGAACTCGTCGGCGCGAACGCCGGCCAGGAAGGCGTCCCACTCGGCCCGGGTGTAGATGATCACCGGCCCCTCAGGCTGACGACTGTGCCGCACCGCGATCCGCCCACTCCCATCCAGCAACGGACCAGCCTCGACGCAGTTAGGACCACCATCCGGGCTGAAGCTACTGATGTGCCACGCTGCTAAGGGTTCGTACTGAGAGGTCATCAGTTTCCTCGCCTGAGACTACGTCAGCCCATCGACAATATTTTGAATCAACTTGCTTGACTCTGATAGATCCAGAGCGTCCGCTCGGATGTGTTCGAGCTTCAGCATAAACCGCCGCACTTCACTCGTCTCCACGTAAATACCTCCCCCAGGCGTATCCATGTAGGCCACCTCAGGGTATGGCTCCGGCATGTCGAAGATCCTAAATGCCCCCTCCGGGCTTGCATGCGCGCCGGAGGAAAAGGGCAAGACGCGGATCTCGATGTGAGGACGTTCGGTCAGCGCAAGAAGATGCTCAAGCTGGGCCTTGAGCACGGCCTGGCCCCCTTGGCATCGGTGCAGGACGCTTTCATCCAAGATCGCCTCGATGTATGGCGGCTCGGGATCCGTGAGGATCTGCTGGCGGGTGAGACGGAACCGGATACCAGAGGTGATCTGGATCGGGGAGGAGTCGACGATGGCCGCCTGAACGGCCTCCATGTACGGGCGGGTCTGGAGCAACCCTGGAATCACCAGCGCGTCGAACGAACAGATTCGGCTGGCGCGGGATTCGACCCAGGCGTAGTCGACCATGACTTTGGACAGGTCCTCTGAGTAACCGTCCCACCAGCCGCTCTGCCACACCTCCCCCGCCAGTTTGAGCAGCCCGTCCCGGCGGCGTGCTTCGGTGACACCGTACAGATCCAGCATCGCGAGCACATCCGGGGTCCTCGCGGGATAGATCCCAGCCTCTATGCGGCTCACAGTTCCACCATCGCGCTGGATGAACCCACCGGCCTCCTTGAGTGTGAGACCGCTCATCTCTCGCAGTTCTCGTAGCTCCCGCCCGAGCCATTGCGCTCGCAAGGTTAGCGCTCGCTTCGCGTTCATAGGTACTGCACCCCTTGTCACGATTTTGGGTTATAGATTCCGCTTCCGGCCAATACAAATTTGTCTTTTTATGCGAATGACCTCGCATGACTGCCTCAGACATGTCATCTTCAGTGACGGATCGTACACACAGAGTTGCGTCCCCGATGTCGGTCCGAAGAAGTGGGGCATTGGACCTGTTATGACAAGGAGGCGAATCCATGGACGCCGATCAACCCTCTCGGTGTCCCAAGGACCCGGCGCATGACCAGGCCATGCTGGTACGGACGCTCAATCGGCGGTTCGAGGGGTGGAGCGTCTGGTACGGCGAAGCGACCGGGCGCTGGTGGGCGGTCGGACCGCGATGGGGTCACGGCCTGGCGGGGCTGGTCGAGGCGGGCACCCCGGAGGAACTGGTCCTGCGCATGAACCGGATCGAGCAGTCCTATCCCTACACCGCATGCGACCCACCCGCTGACCCCCGCGAGCTGCCCGGACCGCCACCGGCAGACCAACGCCCTCGACGCTGATCAACCTCACACGGTTCTGGAACGTTCCTCAGCACAGAACAGAAAGGGAAGTATCCGATGATCGCGATGCGTCCTCGCGCACTGGCCTCGGCCCTCGGCGGCATCACCGCGTTCCTGCGCTCGACTCCCAAGCCCACCCAGGGCTCCGCCCCGAAGTCCACTTCGGCTCCGGCACCTGCCGCACAGGCACGAACGCTCTCCGGTCCCGCCGCGCTCGCTGGCCTCCCGACGCTCTCCCGTCGGTTCGCTCCCTCGGCCTCCCAGGTGAAACCCGCCCGCGCGTTCGTCGCCGGTCTCCTCGGTGACGAACACCCCTGCCTGGACGACGCCATGCTCCTCACCAGCGAGCTCGCGGCCAACGTCGTACGGCATGCCGTCGAGCGCGAGTTCCTCGTTTCGGTGGCCTTCCCGGGCACCGCGGTGATGGTCACGGTCGAGGACGGCGGGTCGTCCAAGATCCCCCATCTGAGGAGGCCCGCCGACGACGAGACCGACGGCCGTGGCCTCGCGCTCGTCGACACCCTCGCGTCCCGCTGGGGCTTCGAACGCCGCCCCGCCGGCACCCTCGTCTGGTTCGAACTCGCCCACCCCACCCCCGACCATACGTACTGACCCGGCCGCTGTCCGGCACGTCGCGCGGGCGCGGGCGCGGAAGGAAGAAACCAGGCATGGGGGCGACGTGCCTCACGGTCCCCTGCTCTGCCAGCGGGTCATCCTTTCGGGTTCGTGGCGTTTCTCGAGCGGTCACAGCGGCTGTGGTGGTCGATCGATAGAGTTGGGACGGATCTGGTTCCACCGCGAAAGGCTCAAGATCACCCGTGGCTGATTCATTCGTTCACCTGCATGTTCACACTGAGTACTCGATGCTCGACGGCGCGGCCAAGATCAATAAGCTGGCCGCGCGAGCGGCCGAGCTCGGCATGCCGGCGATCGCGATGAGCGACCACGGCAACATGTTCGGCGCCTACGAGTTCCAGTCGAAGATGAAGGCCGCCGGGGTGAAGCCGATCATCGGGATCGAGGGCTACGTCAGCCCCGAGTCCCGCCACTACAAGAAGCCGGTCTTCTGGGGAGAGCCTCACCAGCGCAAGTCCGACGAGCGCACCGGCCTCGGTGGTGACGTCTCGGCCACCGGCACCTACCTGCACAAGACGATGTGGGCCGTCAACGCCCAGGGCCTGCGCAACCTGTTCCGCATCTCTTCCCTGGCCTCGCTCGAAGGCCACATGAAGAAGTACCCGCGCATGGACGACGAGCTCTTCGAGCAGTACCACGAAGGGATCGTCGCCACCACCGGCTGCCCGTCTGGCGCCGTCCAGACCCGCCTTCGGCTCGGGCAGTACGACAAGGCGCTGGAGCACGCCGCCAAGTACCAGGAGATCTTCGGCCGCGACAACTACTTCCTGGAGATCATGGATCACGGTGGGATCCCGATCGAGACGGGGGTCCGCAATGAGCTGCTGCGGATCGGCGAGACCCTCGGCATCCCGCCGCTGGTCACCAACGACTCCCACTACGTCACCGAAGACCAGTCGACCGCGCACGACGCTCTGCTCTGCGTCGGCACCAACTCCCAGATCAGCGACCCGACCAGGTTCCGGTTCTCCGGCAACGGCTACTACGTGCGCTCCGCCGAGGAGATGTGGGCCCTCGACCCGAGCTCCGAGATCTGGGCCCAGGGCTGCAAGAACACCCTTCTGATCGCCGAGCGCGTCGAGTCCTACGACGAGGTGTTCGCCCACCGCGACCTCGCCGCGAAGTTCCCGGTCCCCGAAGGGGAGACCGAGATGAGCTGGCTGCGCAAGGAGGCCCAGCGCGGCGCGGTCCGCCGGTACGGCGACCCCGTGCCGGCCGAGGTCCAAGAGCGCATCGAGTACGAGCTCGGCGTCATCGAGAACATGGGGTTCCCCGGCTACTTCCTCGTCGTCGCCGACATCTGCCAGTACGCCCGTGACAACGGCATCTGGATCGGCCCGGGCCGCGGATCGGCCACCGGCTCCATGGTGGCCTACGTCACCGGTATCACCGAGCTCGACCCCATCGAGCACTCCCTGCTGTTCGAGCGGTTCCTGAACCCCGAACGCATCTCCATGCCCGACGTCGACCTGGACTTCGACGAGCGCAGGCGCGGCGACATGATCCGATACGTCACCGAGCGCTACGGCGAGGACAACGTCTCGCTGATCATCACCTACATGACGATCAAGTCGAAGGCGGCCGTCAAGGACGCGGCCCGCGTCCTCGGCTATCCCTTCCCGGTCGGGGAGAAGATCACCAAGGCGTTCCCGCCGGCCGTCATGGGCAAGGAGATCCCGCTCACGGGCATCTTCGACGAGAAGCACCCCCGGTACGCCGAGGCGACCGAGCTGCGCAAGCTGTACGAAGAGGACCAGGACGTCAAGCAGGTCATCGACACCGCTCTCGGCCTGGAGGGGCTGACCCGGGGCACCGGGGTCCACGCCGCGGGCGTCATCCTGTCGTCGCAGCCCCTGCTCGACGTCATGCCGATCTTCATGCGGCCGGACGACGGCGCGCGCATCACCGGCTTCGACGGGCCCAGCAGCGAGAACATGGGCGCGTTGAAGATGGACTTCCTCGGCCTGCGCAACCTCACCGTCATCGGTGACGCCGTCCAGAACGTCAAGGACAACCGCGGGGTCGACCTCGACATGCTCACGCTGGCCCTGGACGACAAGAAGACCTACGAGCTGCTGGCCCGCGGTGACACGCTCGGCGTGTTCCAGCTCGACAGCTCGATGATGCGCGACCTCACCAAGCTGATCGCCCCGGCCCGGTTCGAAGACATCTCGTCGGTCCTGGCGCTGGGCCGCCCCGGTCCGATGGGGGCCAACGCCCACGTCAACTACGCGCTTCGCAAGGCCGGGCAGCAGGACATCACGCCGATCCACCCCGAGCTCAAGGAGTCCCTGGAGCCGATCCTCGGCACGACCTACCACCTGGTGGTCTACCAAGAGCAGGTCATGGCCATCGCCCAGCAGCTGGCCGGGTACACCCTGGGCGGCGCCGACATCCTCCGCCGCGCGATGGGCAAGAAGAAGAAGGAGGAGATGGACAAGCAGTGGGCCACCTTCTCCTCCGGCATGGTCGGCAGGGGGTACACCGAGGAGGCGGCCAAGGCCGTCTGGGACGTCCTGGAGCCGTTCAGCTCCTACGGGTTCAACAAGTCCCACACCGCCGGCTACGGGCTCGTGTCCTACTGGACCGCCTACCTCAAGGCCAACTACCCGGCCGAGTACATGGCCGCCCTGCTCACCTCGGTCGGCACCAACAAGGACCGCATGGCGCTCTACCTCGCGGAGTGCCGGCGCATGAAGGTGAAGGTCCTGCCGCCCGACGTCAACGAGTCAGGGCTGCGGTTCAGCGCCGTCGGTGAGGACGTCCGGTTCGGGCTCGGCGCGGTGCAGAACATCGGTGAGAACGCCATCAACGGCATCATCACCTCCCGCACGAAGAAGGGCGCCTTCAGCGACTTCAACGACTTCCTGACCAAGGTCCCGCAGGTCGTGTGCAACAAGAGGACCATCGAGTCGCTGATCAAGGCCGGGGCGTTCGACGGGCTCGGCCACACCCGGCGGGGACTGGTCCAGATCCACGACCAGGCCGTCGACTCGGTCATCGACGTCAAGCGCAAGGAGGCCCTGGGCCAGGACTCGCTGTTCGGCGCGTTCGACGACGACGACGGCGGAAGCAGCGTCTTCCGCGTCGTGGTCCCCGACGGCGAGTGGGACAAGAAGACCAAGCTGTCCTTCGAGCGCGAGATGCTCGGCCTCTACGTCTCCGATCATCCGCTCAACGGCGCCGAGCGCGTCCTTGAGCGCAACCGCGACCTCTCCATCGCCCAGGTCCTGGAGGGCCAGGCGGGGTTCGGCAACGTCCGCATCGCCGGCATCATCTCCGGCGTCGACAAGAAGGTCACCAAGAAGGGCGACGTCTGGGCCATCCTCAAGATCGAGGACCACGACGCGTCCATCGAGGTGCCCTGCTTCCCTCAGACCTACCAGCTGTACGGGAGCAACCTCGCGCCCGACCTGGTCGTCTCCGTCACCGGCCGCATCCGCTCACGCGGCGACGGTGAGGACGCCACCGTGTCGTTCAACGCCACCGACATCGCGTTCCTCGACATCTCCGGCATCCAGGCCGACGGGCGCGAACCCGTGGTCATCGCCCTGCGCGAGGAACGCGTCACCGAGGACCTCGTCAGCGAGCTCAAGCGGATCCTGATGGTGCACTCCGGCGACACGCCCGTCCACCTGCGCATGGAGCGCCTCAACCGGAGGATCAGCGTCGTCGAGCTGCCCGACTACCGGGTGAACGTCAACACCGGAGCGTTCGCGGGCGACATCAAGGTCCTCCTCGGCCCCAACGCCCTCGTCGGCCCCTGACAGAGCACTCCGCAACAGGGCAGACGGTGGACGCGAAGGCGTCCACCGTCGACGAGCGTGATCGCTCTCAGAGGCGGGGGCGGGCGGCGCGGGCGTACCAGCGGCCGTCGGCTCGGGCGAGGGAGAGCCTGCGGCCGAAGCACTCGCTGAGGTTCTCGCCGGTGAGCACCTCGTCCACCGGGCCGGCCGCGAGGACGCGCGCGTCACGGACGAGCAGCGCGTGAGTGGTGGTCGCCGGCACCTCCTCCAGGTGGTGGGTGACCAGCACCGTCGTCAGCGCCGGACGGCTCCCGGCCAGGTCCTCGATCGCGGTGATCAGATCCTCCCTGCCGGGGAGGTCGAGACCCGCGAACGGCTCGTCGAGCAGCAGGATCGCCGGGTCGGCCATGAGCGCCCGCGCGATGCGCACCCGGCCCCGCTCACCCTGGGAGCACACCCTGAACGGCCGGTCGCCCAGGTCCTTGCAGCCGAGGTCGGCCAGCAGCGCGTCGGCCCTGTCGCGCTCCCTCGGCCCGTAACGGTCCCACAGCGGAGCGCTGCTGCCTGTGTAACCGGTGAGCACGACCGTCTGGGTGGTGAGCCCCTCCTCCTCCATCAGCTCCTCGTCGACGAGCCGCTGGCTCGCGGCGACCAGGCCGATGTGGCGGCGCAGCTCGCGAAGGTCGACCCGGCCCAGCCGATGGCCGAGCACCCTGGCCGTGCCCGAGCTGGGGTGGCGTACGGCCGCGGCCACCGACAGCAGCGTGGTCTTCCCCGCCCCGTTCGGCCCGAGGACCACCCAATGCTCGCCGTACTCCACCCGCCAGTCGATGCCGGCCAGGAGTGTGCGGCCCACGACCTTCACGGTCACGCCGGTCACCTCCAGCGCGGCCCCGGCGCTGCGGTCATGGTTGATCTGCGAACCCATCGCGCCAGCATAGGAGCAAAGCCCCCGCGACGGGTTCGCAGGGTGATCTGATCCAGTGACCTTGGGCCGCATCGCCCTGATCCTTCTACACCGGCGGTCAGGCGGGCGGGGTGTCGCTGAGCGTGGGGTCCGGCGGGGACGGCGTCGGCTCGGGGGACTCGCCGTCACCCCACTCGGGGACCTGGCTGATGCTGATCGTCGGCTTGGGAGGGCTATTGGTGGGCGAGGGTTCCTGCGTCGGGCCCTTGGTCGGCTTGCAGGGCTTCTCCTTGCCGCGCTTGTTCGTACACGTCTCGGGGTCGTCGGGAGGAGGCTGCTGGGTGGTGCGCACGGACGTGGGCGAGGGCATGCGGGTCTGCCACTGGGCGTCGGGCACGGGCGTGCCGCCGCCGCTGGGCTCGCCCTGCCGCGACATCGCCAGGGTCGGGGTGGGCGTGAACCCCGGCAGCCGCCCGGGGCCGCGGGTGCTGGAAGGCTCGCCGGCCGCGGCCCTGGACCCCGAGGTCTCCAGCACCTCCACGGGAACGCGGGAGCCCTCGATCGGCACCACCACCGGGATCCGGCCCCACCGGCAGCCGTCGCCGTCCTTGGGCCACTCGACAGTGTCGAATCGGCCCCGGCCCTTGAAACGTGGGAACCCGGGCGTGCGGCCTGCTTTG
>NZ_JBEZFH010000154.1:0-18643 GCF_040649355.1 Sphaerisporangium sp. NPDC049002
GGCGCCTCCCTCGCCCAGCGCCTGGCCAGGCTCGGCGTGGACGCGACCTCGGCGGCCGAGGCGCCCGCCGGGGCGCTGGTGGTCGCCCCGGAGGGCGCCGCCCCGCCGCAGGGCGCGCACCTGCTCGTACGCGCCGAGCAGGACGCCGACCCCGTCGAGTGGGAGGCCGTCACCCCGGTGAGGGCCGGGATCTGACGCTGACGCCAGAGGGCTGAGCACCCCCGCCGGACGGGAGCGCTCAGCCCTCTCGCGCGGACCCGTGCGGCCGCGCCTTCCGGTTCCCCGCTGAGGCTCGCGTCTCCGCTGAGCCTCGCGGTGCTCCGGCTACGCCTTGCGGTGCGACTCGTAGCGCATCGTGCGGGACACCCCGATGCGCACCGTCGTGCCGGGCAGGACGGGCACCGGCTCGTTCGGCGGGATGTCGTAGAAGTTGGGATCGCCGGGCGGCTGGACCTGGGTGCCGTTGACCGAGCCCAGGTCGATCAGGTTGACGTCCCACCCGTCGAGCCGGACCCGCAGGTGACGCCGGGAGACCGACCCGTCGGGGCTGGTGACCCTGGCCGGCCGGGCCTCCCCCGAGGTGACCTCGGCCGCGCGCTCGGGGTCGCGCCCGAGCAGGTAGTCGCTGTCGAGGCGCAACGTCAGCCCGTCGTCGAGCAGGAGCACCCCGAGCGGGGGCCTCTCGCCCTTGTACGGGACGAGCGTGCGCTGCACCAGGGCGATGCCGCAGACCGCGCAGTAGGGGACGCGGGGGTCGTTGAAGTGGTCGTTCTTGCAGTCGACGCCGTAGACCATCGGGCGGCTCAGCGGCTCGGGGGCCGGACCGGCCTCGGTGGGCTCCAGCAGCGAGCCCGGCGGCTCGGGCGGGCCCTCGGGCCCGTCGATCAGCAGGAACGACTCGAACTCGGGCGCCTCCTCGTGCGGAGGCGGCCCGCCCGCGGCCCCGCTGACTCCCGCGGCGGCCATCCCGGGGTCGGTCGTCAGGGCGGGCGCCGGCTCGAAGTGGCGCCCGGGGGGCGGGGAAGGGTCCGGGTGCGGCGCCGAGGTGACGGGGGGCGGCGGCGAGGTGACGGGGGGCGGCGGCGAGGTGACGGGGGGCGGCGGCGGGGTCTCGACGGGGAGCGGCGCGGCCATGGCGGGCCCCTGGTCCATCGCGAGGGCCGAGGAGACGGCTCCCTCCGCGAGGTGGGGGGACTCGGGCGCCACCGGCTCCGGCGCGCGGTACGGCTCGGGCGCCACCGGCTCCGGCGCGCGATACGGCTCCGGCTCCATCGGCTCATGGACGGGCCGGGGCGGCTCGTACGCGGGGGGCGGCTCGTACGCGGGCCGGGGCGGCTCGTACGCCGCCGAACCCGCCACGGGCACGGGCGGCGCCGCCGTCATGGGCGCGACCGGGTCGCCGGCCTCGCTGAAGTCACAGGTGAGGCCGCCGCCGGAGATGACGCCCGCGTCGAGGCGCGCCCTGCCGATCGGGCGCCCGGCGCCGGGCAGCCGGAGCTCGACCGTGGCCACCGGGCCGGGAACCAGGCGGTCGGTCCAGGTCAGCGCGTCCTTGCCGTCGAGCAGCACGTCGGCGCCCGACCCGGTCACAAGGGCCTGCGCCTCGCCGCTGACCAGCACCGCGATGCCGCCGCCCGCGCGGCCGGCGACGGCGCAGGAGATCGGCTCGGCCGTCATCGACCGCGCGAGCACCTGAGCGGCGCGCCGGGCGAGCGCCCGGCCGTCCCCGCCATTGGCGGCGGTCTCCTGCACCGCCGCCAGCAGTTCGTCCGCGACGGCGTCGGCCGCGTCGCACACCAGCAGCAGGCCGCCCAGATGGGCGATCAACCCGTTGCCGGGAAGCGGACGCGCCACCCCCACGCCTTGCTCCGTCACAGAACTCTCCCTCCCCGAAAACGCCACCGGATGAACGGCACCCGCATCGGACCGTTGGCCACCAGCCAAACACAGATCCAGACGACCACGAACTGGGTCCAGAAGGCCGCGGCGGGCGGAACCGGGTCGATGACGCTACCGATGGCACCGGACCGTAGCAAAAAGAACAGAAGAAGTCCTTCTGGCACGAGTGTGAGCAAACCGAACAGAGTGGGCCAGTCCTTCTCCCATCGGAACTGCATGAGGAAGTGGTAGAGCAGTTCCCACAGCACCCCGAGCACGGCGACCGCCGCGAGGACCAGGAACCCCACGCGGTAGTCCTGGGAGAGCGGGCCGGAGAGGCCGGGCAGCACGGGCACGATCAGCGCCGTGATCACCACGCCCACGGTGGCAAGAAGGAACAGCCGCGTCTGGATACGGCCGAACAGAGTTGGAACCACGGGGGGATTCTCCTTAGACGGGCTTGTTGAAAGCCCACTTGAACCACTGGGAGGTCGAGCGCATCGGGCCCATCTTTCGACAGAAGCCGCGCCTCGCCAGGTCGTCCGCGATCTCCTGGGCCGCGATCTGCAGGCCGAGGAACGTGTCGACACCGGGGAAGTAGCCGCCGAGGGTGGCCGAGCCGGAGGCGTAGAGCGCTCCGTCGCCGCTGGCGGTGCCCTTGACCTCGAAGTGGCGCTCGACTTCGAGGCGGCCGACCGGGTTGCGGTAGGCGGCCGTGTGCTGGAGCAGGTCGGCGAACAGGCGGTGCTCCGCGATGTCGGCCTCCAGGCCCGTGCAGTCGATGATGTAGTCGGAGACCGGCTCGCGGACGGTGCCGTCCTTGCTGCGCACGAAGCTCAGCATGCGGCCGTCGGGCGCGGGCTCGACCCGCTCGACCGTTCCCTGGACCGCGTGGTAGTAGCCTCCCGCGCGGCCCCTGCGCATCTGCTCCTGCCAGTGCCTGCGCTTGGGGGTGTTGGTGCCGCCCATCTCCTTGTACTTCTGGGCGCGCGCGGGGCCCTCAAGCTTGCGCATCTCCGCCTTGAGCTGGCCGCCCCACACCGACTTCGGATAGTTGAAGCCCTGGTAGGCCCAGCCGTCGCCGCCCTTGCGCCGGCTCCACAGGTGGGGGCCGTGGGAGCCGGTCACGAACGTGCGGAAGATGTGGATGATCTGCGTCTGAAGGTGGAACCTCTCGCGGTCGTCGAACAGCCGCTGCAGCACGCGGGAGGCGACGATGCCGCCGCCGCGGATCACGACCGTGCCCGGACGGGTCTTAAGGAACTCGTAGACCTGCTCGTGGGGCTCGTAGGCGTTCACCACGTGCTGGTAGTCGCCGTACTTCTGCCGGAACTCCTGCAGGTCGGGCAGGAACTTCAGGCCGGGGTAGCCGATCGCGACGTGCACGAACCGCGAGCGGAAGACGATGCGCTTGGTGGGCGCCGCGCCCTCGGGCGGGGTGACCACCGTGAAATAGCCGCCGCCCGCCCTGCGCCGCACCATGCGGACCTGGCCCTTGACCAGCATGTCCCAGTAGTTGATGCGCTTGGCCTCGCGCTCCAGGTTGTGGAAGACCGTGCCGGCCCGCGGGGTCCAGTAGTCGTTCATGATGGGCTCGGTGGCGATCTGGAACAGGTGACCGAGGTTCTTGTCGCGCCAGGCCTCCTCCAGCGCGTACGACGGGAAGCCCCACAGGTTGTCGGGCCTGGAGGAGGAGTCGGAGCGGATGCGCTCCCCCCGGGGGATCTGGGAGCACCGGGTCAGGAACTCGTATGTCTGCCACGGGTGGTCGATGTTCGACACGACGCGCATCTGCGAGGTCGGGACGCCGTAGACCCGGAGGTAGTCGAGGGTGACGAACGACCCGATGCCACCGCCCACGGTGAGGAAGGGGATGTCGTACATGGGGATGCCCGCCGCGGCGACCAGTTGGTCGCTCCACTCGGACGCGCCCAGCAGTTCCGGCGTGAGATCACCGGCGGGAGGTGTTTGAGGCGTAGGCAATGCGAACGTTCCTAACCTGCATGGCCGACCGGATCGGCTGATCGAACAGTAGTCCGGGCGCGCACGGAAAACGAGTGGGACAAAGCGGCGATCTTCCCCCGGCAGCCCCCGCCGTGCGCGCCCTTGATCAGACGCCTGACCGGTACCGGAGGTTCGCGCCTTCACCGATCCGAGACCTTACCTGCCTGTGGCATCCCCCACGAAACGGTCACGCCGCCGGGCCTGCGAAGAGCCGCGCGCGAGAAAGCGTCAGACCCCGGAGAAGACGCGGTTCACGTCGGCCGTGACCAGCACGCCGAAGACGTCGCCCCCGCGCTCCACCAGCAGGTACTCACCGGAGGGGGCGCCGCGCATGGCGTCGAGCAGCGACTCTCCCGCGAGGTCGGCCGGGAGCACCAGCGACGGCTCAAGGCTGCGCGCCAGCGATCCGACGGTGACCCACGGCCTGCGCTGCTCGGGCGTCGCGGTGACGGCCGCCTCGTTGACGATCGCGATCGGGTGCCCGTCGTGGTCGACGATCACCATCGCCCCCGCCTGCGCCTCCCTGGCGCGGCGCATGCCCTCGGCCAGGGGCACCTCGGCGGTCACCGGGATGGCCCTGCGGGCGAGCGAGCGGGCCTGGACCTGCGGCATGCGGGCACGCACCCTGGCCACCCGCAGCGACTGGGTCGCCCCCATCCAGATGAAGGAGGCCAGCAGCACCGCCCACAGCAGCGTGCCCCAGCTCAGCTCCTGGTCGACCATATAGGGCCCGCCCACCGACAGCACGACCAGGGCGACGGCCAGCCCGCGGCCGAACCAGGCGGCGGTGATCGTGCCGGAGCCGGGGTTGCGGGTGAGCTTCCACACCCCCGCCCGCAGCATGCGGCCGCCGTCGAGCGGCAGGCCGGGAAGCAGGTTGAACAGGCCCACGATGAAGTTGGAGCCCCAGAGCTGCCAGACCAGGACGTGCGGGATGGTGCCCTCGGGGATGAACCCGCTGGCGACGAAGCCGATGGCGGCCAGCCCGAGGGACAGCAGCGGGCCCGCGAAGGAGACGAGGAACTCCCTGCCCGGGGTCTCGGGCTCGCGCTCGATCTCGGAGACCCCTCCGAGCAGGTAGAGCGTGATGCGGCGCACAGGTAGCCCGAAGTGACGGGCCACCACGCAGTGCGCCAGCTCGTGGAGCAGGACCGAGACGTAGAGGAAGACGGCGAACGCGAAGGCCACGAGGTAGGTGGTGACCGTGTCCCTGCCGGGAAGGTTCCTCGCCACCTCGGGCTGGAAGGTGTAGGTGATGAACGCCGCGACGATCAACCAGGTCGGCGAGACGTAGACGGGGATGCCGAAAGGCCGTCCCATGCGCAGCCCCGGAGACTCAGGCCGTTGCGGGGTCTGGGTGCTCATGATTGTCGTCTTCCTCCTTGTGCCTAGATGCTACGCGCCTCCGGGCGGGGATCGGCCGATCACGTAGACGCCCCCGGCAGAAAGTGTCGGCCGGTTGACCTACAGTTCCGGCATGAGCATTTCGGAGCCGCCCGCGGTGATCGGCACTCTCTCCCCCTCCCGCGCGGGCGACTTCATGACATGTCCGCTGCTCTACCGCTTCCGCGTGATCGACCAGCTGCCCGAGCGGCCCTCGCCCGCGGCCGTCCGCGGCACGCTCGTCCACGCGGTGCTGGAGCGGCTGTACGACCTGCCGGCCGCCGAGCGCACCGTCGCCGCGGCCCAGGCCCTGCTCGATCCCCAGTGGACGCGCCTGCTGGAGCACACCCCCGAGTACTCCACCCTGTTCGACGACGACGCCGAGCACGACCGCTGGCTCGGCCAGGCGCGGCAGATGCTGGAGCGTTACTTCGCCCTGGAGGATCCGAGCCGCCTGGAGCCCGCGCAGCGCGAGCTGTACGTCGAGTCCGTGCTCGACAGCGGGCTGATGCTCCGGGGCTACATCGACCGGCTCGACGTGGCGCCGAGCGGCGACCTGCGCGTGGTCGACTACAAGACCGGCAGCGCGCCCGGCCCCGACTTCGAGGCCAAGGCGCTGTTCCAGATGAAGTTCTACGCCCTGGTGCTGTGGCGCCTGCACGGCACGGTCCCCCGGCTGCTCCAGCTGATGTACCTCGGCAACGGCGAGGTCCTGCGCTATGCCCCCGACGAGGCCGACCTGCGGGCGACCGAGCGCAAGGTTCAGGCGCTCTGGGAGGCTATCGAGCGGTCGCTCACCAGCCGCGAGTGGCGGGCCCGGCGCAGCCGCCTGTGCGACTGGTGCGACTACCAGGCCATCTGCCCCGAGTGGGGCGGCACCCCGCCGCCGGTTCCCGACCGCCGCCCCGGCGACGCCACCCGCGGCTCACGGCGCGCCGCCACCGACGAGCTCTGACCGGGCCTCCCGCCGCGCCCGCTCACCTGGAGCCGTGGATGGCCTCCCACTCCTCGTCCTGCAGGGGCGGGAGGCCGAGGGCGGCCGCCGCCTCGTCGAGCTCCTCGCGGCCGAGGTCCCAGGAGGCGATGAACCCCTCGGCCCGCCGCTTGCGGCGCTCGGCCTCCACCAGGTCGGCCACGACCTTCCTCACGCGCCTCACCGTCTCCAGATTGGCGTGCCGCTGTTCCTCCGGGACGCCGGATCGGTCGTAGACAGGGAAGATCATCGGCCCTCCTCGCGGCGGCGGGGGCTGCGCCCGCCCCCGGCCGGCACGGCCCCCGCCGTCGCGGGCGAATCAGCCGGCGTTCGCTCTGGACGCCGCGATTCCACACGTTCACGATGATGCTGTGGCATGTTCGTCATCGCCTCCACGGTTCACCCGGCCGCCGACCGTTCGCCCTTCCCAGACTGCCGCCTGCCGACTACTCTCGGTACCCAGTCGCCTCCATTTTGTATTCGACACATCGTGTGAAACGAGGTGTGGGAGACCCGAGCGCCGCCGGACCCAGTGGAAGGAGCGATGATGCCCGCCCCCCGTGAGCTTGACCCGAGCGCCTCCCCTCAAGCGCTCTTCGGCTATGAGCTGCGGCGACACCGCACAGCCGCAGGCTGGACGATGGAGCAGCTCGCCCAGAAGATCTGCTTCTCACTGGCCCTGGTGGGCATGGTGGAGACCGCGAGGCGCACCCCCTCCCGCGACTTCGCCGAGCGCTGCGACGAGGCGCTCAAACTCGACGGGGCCCTGCTCCGGCTGTGGCCCTTCATCAACCGCGCGTCCACTCCCGCCTGGTTCCGCCCCTGGCTGGACGTCGAGCGCGAGGCCGGCACGCTGCACACCTGGCAGCCGCTCATCGTCCCGGGGCTCCTGCAGACCGAGGAGTACGCCCGGGCGATCCTGCTCGGAGAGCCCCGGGTGACCCCCGAGCAGGTGGAGGACCACGTGGCCGCGCGCATCGAGCGGCAGCGCGTCTTCGAGCGCCCTGAGCCTCCCATGTTCTGGGCGGTGCTCGACGAGGGCGTGCTCCACAGGCCCGTGGGCAGCGCCGAGGTGATGGCCGACCAGCTCACCCGCCTGCTGGAGGCGGGCACTCTTCCGTTCATCACCGTCCAGATCTTGCCGCTCAGCGCGTACTCCACCACAGGGCTCGAAGGAGGATTCATCATCGCCCAGACCCGAGGCGTCCCCGATACGGTTTACCTGGAGTCGGCGGGTCACGGCCAGGTCGTCGACCGGGCGGAAGCGGTCGAGGATCTCACGACCAGATACGAAGTGATCCGCGCTGAGGCGCTCCCCCAGCGCGCGTCGCTCGACTTGATCAGGGAGACGATAGAGCGATGGACCACCTGAACGACGAACTGCGCGAGGCCGCGTGGTTCAAATCCTCCTACTCCGGCAGCAGCGGCGGCGACTGCGTCGAGGTCGCCGCCCTGCCGGGCGCGCGGGTCGGCGTCCGTGACAGCAAGGACCCCGGCGGCCCCGCGCTGGTCTTCACCGCGGGCGAGTGGACCGACTTCAGCAGGCGCGTGAAGGACGGCCACCTCGACGTGTGACGTCCGGGCCCGGCCCGTACGACCCCACGGGCGGTCGTGCGGGCCCGGTGCCCGGGAGCGGCGGCCAGGTACGGCCCGGCGGGGATCACACCGCGCGCCGGGCGCGCGTCCTTCTGCGGGATGAGGGCGATATCCATCCTGAGCAGGGTGGCCAACAGCGAAGACGTCCTAAATTGAGAGAGTGCGCACCACCCCCGGCAGTCCGCGAGCATGGCTGAGATCCCATCCCCTGTTCGGCGACTCGGCGCTCGCGGTGGTGGTGACAGGGCTTTCCCTCGTGGCGGCCGAGTTGCTCGGCTCCGGCGGCTCCTCCCCCGTCAGGCCCCCGAGCGCGCTGAGCGTCACGCTAATCCTGCTGGCGTGCCTCCCGCTGGTCCTCCGCCGGCGCTGGCCCTTCGCACTGCTCTGCCTGGCCGAGCTTCCCCAGATCGTCCTGACCGCGCTGAACTACGACAGCGGGGTGGCCGGGCTCGTCTCGCTCATCCTGCTCTACACCGTGGCCGCCTACCGTGGCCTGGCGCTCAGCCTGGTGGCCGCCGCGGTCAGCTCGCTGGCGTACGCCGTCGCGATGCTCCTGGCCGGCCAGCACGGCGACTGGACCCAGCACACCTTCGCCGCCGTGGTCGCCGTGGCCGTGTGGGTGGTCGGCCGCTCGGTGCGGCTGCGCCGCGCGTACCTCGCCGAGCTGGTCGACCGGGCCGAGCGGCTGGAGCGGGCCAGGGACGCCGACACCCGCGCCGCCCGCGCCGAGGAGAGGTCGCGCATCGCCCGCGAGCTGCACGACGTGGTGGCCCACCACGTGAGCGTGATGACCGTCCAGGCCGCCGCCGCCCGCAAGGTGCTGGACACGCGGCCCGAGGCCGCCAAGGACGCGCTGGTGGCCATCGAGGAGATGGGCAGGACCGCGATGCGCGAGATGCGGGGCATCGTCGGGGTGCTGCGCACCGACGGGGAGACCGGCGAGCTGGCGCCGCAGCCCGGCATGGGTGACCTCCCCGGGCTGGTCGACCAGATGCGCGAGGCGGGGCTGCGCGCCCAGCTCTGGATCGAGGGCGAGCGGCGGCTGCTGCCCCCGGGCATCGACCTGGCCGCCTACCGCCTGATCCAGGAGGCCCTGACCAACAGCCTGCGGCACGCGGGACCGGCGGCGCGGGCCTGGGTGACCGTACGCCACGAGCAGAGCGAGCTGCTGGTGCAGGTGGAGGACGATGGGCGTGGCGGTACGGGCGAGTTCACGCGCGGCCCCGACGACCGGCAAGGGCACGGTCTGGTGGGCATACGCGAGCGGGTTGCCCTTTATGGTGGAATCCTGCGGATCGGCCCGCGCCAGGGGGGCGGATTCGAGGTACGGGCATGCTTCCCCCTCAAGGACTGACAAATGACTATCCGTGTGCTGCTCGTCGACGACCAGCCGCTTCTGCGCACCGGCTTCCGGCTGATCCTTGAGGCCGAGCCCGACCTGACGGTGGTGGGAGAGGCGGGCAACGGGGCCACGGCGCAGGATCAGTCCAGGGTCCTGCTTCCCGACGTGGTGCTCATGGACATCCGGATGCCCGGGGTGGACGGCATCGACGCCACCCGGCGCATCGTGCGCGACGCCGCGCCCGGCGCCCACGTGCCCCGCGTGCTGGTGCTGACCACCTTCGACCTGGACGAGTACATCGTGGAGGCGCTGCGGGCCGGGGCCAGCGGGTTCCTGCTGAAGGACGTGCCCCCCGACGAGCTGGTGCAGGCGATCCGGGTGGTGGCGGCCGGAGACGCGATAGTGGCGCCGAGCGTGACCAGGCGGCTGCTGGACAAGTTCGCCGCGCGGCTGCCCTCGGCGCACCAGCAGGCCACCCCGGCCCGCGTCCACCGGCTGACCGAGCGCGAGCTGGAGGTGCTCCGCCTCATCGCCAAGGGGATGTCCAACGCCGAGATCGCCGCGGAGCTGGTGGTCAGCGAGACGACCGTGAAGACCCACGTGGGCAACGTGCTCACCAAGCTGGCGCTGCGCGACCGCGTGCAGGCCGTGGTGCTGGCCTACGAGACCGGGCTGATCACCCCGGGCGCCATCCCTTGACAGGCGCTCCGGGCGCGGCCGGAGCGGCCGTACCCGGAGGTCTGGGATGCGCCCGAGGGCTCAGGCGGGGACCGGCGCCCCGGCGTCGCTGGGCACGGCGTCCTTCGGGGCGTTCTCGGGGAAGTGGCAGGCGACCTGGTGACCGGTGGCCAGCTCCGCGAGGGGCGGCTCGACGGTCTTGCAGATCTCCTGCGCCTTCCAGCAGCGGGTGTGGAACCGGCAGGCCGGCGGCGGGTTGATCGGGCTCGGCACGTCGCCCTGCAGGCGGATGCGCTCGCGCTCGGTGCGCCGCTTGACGTCCGGAACCGGCACCGCCGACAGCAGCGCGGTGGTGTACGGGTGCATCGGCGACTCGTACAGGTCCTTGCGGTCGGCGACCTCGACGATCTTGCCGAGGTACATGACCGCGACCCGGTCGCTGATGTGCCGGACGACCGACAGGTCGTGCGCGATGACCACGTAGGTGAGGTCGAGCTCGTTCTGCAGGTCCTCCAGGAGGTTGACCACCTGGGCCTGGATGGACACGTCGAGCGCCGACACCGGCTCGTCCGCGATGATGAGCTTGGGCTTGAGCGCCAGCGTGCGGGCGATGCCGATGCGCTGCCGCTGACCGCCGGAGAACTCGTGCGGGTAGCGGTTGTAGTGCTCGGGGTTGAGCCCGACCAGCTCCAGGATGTCCTGCACGGCCTTCTTGGTGCCGTGCTCGGTCTTCACGCCCTGGATCCGGAACGGCGCCCCCACGATGGCGCCCACGGTGTGGCGCGGGTTGAGCGAGCTGTAGGGGTCCTGGAAGATCATCTGCATGTCCCGGCGGAGCGGGCGCAGCGAGCCCTGGGACAAGTGGGTGATGTCCCTGTCCTCGAAGAGGATCTTCCCGCCGGTGGGCTCCAGCAGCCGGGTGATCAGGCGGCCGGTCGTGGTCTTGCCACAGCCCGACTCCCCCACCAGGCCGAGGGTCTCGCCCTTCCGGACGTCGAAGGACAGCCCATCGACGGCCTTGACGGCTCCGACCTGGCGCTTGATCAGCCCCTTGGTGATCGGGAAGTGCTTCTCCAGGCCCTGGACGGACAGCAGAGGCTCGGGCGACTCACTCACGCGGACTCCAGGTTGGGCTTGATCTCGTTCTCCCAGATGCCGCGCCGCTCGTCCCGGGTCAGGTGGCAGCGCACCAGGTGCCCGCCCTCGGTCTCCAGGAGCTCGGGCACCCGCGTCCTCGCACGGCCCTCGGTGCGGCCCTCGAAGGCGCAGCGAGGGTGGAAGGCGCAGCCGTCGGGCACGTTGATCAGGGACGGCGGAGTGCCCTTGATCGGCATCAGCCGCTCGGTGCGCTCGCGGTCGAGCCGCGGCATCGATCCGAGCAGGCCCCAGGTGTAGGGATGCTCGGGACGTTCGAAGATGTCCTCGGCGCCGCCGTATTCGATGCACTTGCCGCCGTACATCACGAGGATGTCGTCGGCCAGCTCGGCGACCACGCCGAGGTCGTGGGTGATGATGATGAGCGCGGAGTTGAACTCCTGCTGCAGATCGCGCATCAAATCGAGGATCTGCGCCTGGACGGTCACGTCGAGAGCCGTGGTCGGCTCGTCGGCGATCAGCAGCTCAGGGTCGCACGAGAGCGCCATGGCGATCATCGCGCGCTGGCGCATGCCGCCCGAGAACTCGTGCGGGTAGCTGTCGACGCGCCTTTCGGGCTGCGGGATGCCCACCCGGCCGAGCATGTCGATCGCGTGCTTGCGCGCCACGGCCTTGCCGACCTTGTGGTGGATCCGGTACGCCTCGATGATCTGCGCGCCCACGGTGTAGTAGGGGTGCATGGCCGACAGCGGATCCTGGAAGATCATCGCCATCTTCTTGCCGCGCAGGGTGCGGACGTGCTCCTGCGTCGCGGAGACCAGCTCCTCGCCGTCGAGCCAGATCTCACCGGAGATCCTGGCCCGCGTGCCCTTGTGGAGGCCGAGGACGCCGAGGCTCGTGACGCTCTTGCCGGACCCGGACTCGCCCACGATGCCGAGGGTCTTGCCCCGCTCCAGCCGGAAGGAGAGCCCGTCGACGGACTTGACCACGCCGTCGTCGGTCGGGAAGTGGATGCGCAGGTCGTTGAGCTCAAGGAAGCTCTTCTGCCCGGTGATTCGCTCGCTCACGTGAGCCTCACTCTCGGGTCGACCACCGCGTACAGGAGGTCCACGACAAGGTTCGCCATGACGACGAAGAACGCGGCGACCAGCGTGACGCCCATGACCTTCGGCAGGTCCTGGTTGGTGATCGCGTCGATGGCGTACTTCCCGATGCCCGGCAGGGAGAAGGTGCTCTCGGTGAGCACCGCGCCGCCCATCAGCAGGCCGAGATCGAGGCCGAAGATGGTCAGGATCGGGGTGAGCGCGCCGCGCAGGCCGTGCTTGAACACGACCACGCGCTCGGTGAGGCCCTTGGCCCGGGCCGTGCGTATGTAGTCCTCGTTCATCGTCTCAAGCATGCCCGACCTCGTGAGCCGCGCGTACCCGGCGGCGTACAGGAAGGCCAGCGTGATCCAGGGCAGGATCAGACTGTAGGCCCACATGGCGGGGTTGTCGAAGAACGGGGTGAAGCTGCCGCCCGGCGCCGCGAACGCGAGCGGGCGGCCGTAGCTGAAGACCACCAGCGAGACGATGCCGGTGAAGAAGATCGGTAGAGAGACGCCGGCGAGCGCGATGCTCATCGCCGCCCTGTCGAAGAAGCTGCCGCGTCTCAGCGCGGAGACCACTCCTGTGGCGACGCCGGCCACGAGCCAGATCACCGCCGCGCCGAGGGCCAGCGAGATCGTCACCGGCAGCCGGTTCAGCAGGTCGGGCCACACGGGCAGCCGGGTGAGGAACGAGTAGCCGAAGCACGGCGCGGGGCACCGCTCCACGCCGGGACCGTAGTCGTAGTCGGCGCCCGCGACGATGCCCTTGGCGAACCGTCCGTACTGCACGATGAGCGGGTCGTTGAAGCCCAGCTTCTCGGCGGCGATCTTGACCTGCTCGGCGCTGGCCGTACGCCCGACGTAGCGGGTGGCCAGGCTCTCAGAGGTGGCGCCCGCCAGTCGCGGCACCAGGAAGAAGATGGCAAAGGTGATCACACTCACGATGGCGAGCATGAAGACACCCCAGATCAGGCGCCGGATGATGTATGTGACCACAGTCCCCCCGGCTCCGGGGGCCGGCCTGTCGGCCGGCCCCCTGCCGCGTTCACGTGTCTATCGGACTATCGGATGGTGTGGGCTGTTACTGCAGGCCCATGTTGAGGTAGTCGTACATGCCGGTCGCGTCGCTGAAGTACACGTTCGTCACGCCCTTGCCCCGGATGAGGAGGCTCTTGGCCCACAGGCCGGGCAGGATGAAGGCGTCGTCCATGACCTTCTGGTCGATCTGCGCCCAGATCGGCTCGCGCTTGGCGGTGTCGGTCTCCAGCGAGGCCTGGTCGATCAGCTTGTCGACCTCGGGGTCACGGACGCTGATGTTGGAGGAACCACCGCTGTCACGGATGACGCGGCTGTCGACCATCTGCTGCAGGAAGCCGTAGCCGTCGGGCCAGTCGGCGCCCCAGCCGTTGGTGGCCAGGCCCAGCTTGTTGTCCTTGGCGTAGCCCGGCTTGCCGGCGTAGAGCGCGTAGTAGTCGGCCTGCGGGAACGGCTTCAGCGTGAGCTTGATGCCGACCTTGCTCAGGGACTGCTGAAGCGCCTCGGCCGTGGCCTTCTCCTTCGGGCGCTCGGCCCGGTAGGCGATGTTGGTCTCGAAGCCGTTCGGCTGGCCGCAGGCCGTGAGGGCCTCCTTGGCCTTGGCGATGTCACCGTGGTTGTCCGTGCCGGACGGGTACGGGTTGATGTCCGCGTGGCCGGGGATGCCCGGGGGCAGCAGGCTCGTGGCGATCTGACCGCCGGAGAACTCGCCTCCGTAGGCGGTCTGGTAGGCGACCTTGTCCGCGGCGTACTCGACGGCCTTGCGGCAGTCGATGTTGTCCAGCGGCTTCACGTTGCCGTTGATCGACGTGTACCACAGGCGGGTGATCGTCGGGTTGTCGGTGTTGGCCTTCAGCGCCGGGTCCGTCAGCACGCGGCCGAGGGTGGCGGGCTGGGCGCCGGTACCGGCGATGTCGACGTGCAGGTCGCCCGAGAGCAGGCGGTTGTCGATGTCGTCGGCGTTGACGTTGGTCGAGACCTCGTAGCCGTCGGGCAGCGCCTTGCGGTTCGGGTCGGTCGCCTGGTCCCACTGGTCGTTGCGGACCAGGTTGAAGCCCTTGCCGATCTCGTTCTTGTCGAACTTGTACGGCCCGGAGGAGATCACGTGCTCCCGGTACTTCGCGCCCGTGTCCTTGGCCTCGGGGACCGGGATCGTCGCGGGAAGCTGCGCGAAGTAGTCGAAACCGCTGTAGGCCTGCTTCAGGTGGAAGACGATCGTCTGGTCGTCGGGGGTCTCGATCGCCTTGTCGGTGTTGACGCCCTTGGACTTGTAGGGACCCTTGTAGTCCTTCGGCAGGTCGAGCGTGTCGTTGAAGTAGGTATACCCGTCGGGGAACACCTCCTTGTCGAGCGACCGCAGGACGCCGTACTTCACGTCCTTGGAGGTGATCGGCGTGCCGTCCTCGAACTTGACGCCCGCCCGCAGCTTGTACGTCCAGGTCTTGGCGTCGTCGCTCGGGGTGCCCAGGTTCTCGGCGAGGTCCGGGACGAGCTGGCTGCTCTCCTTGCCCGGGGCGGGCTTGAACATCACCAGTGCACGGCCGTAGAGGCGCACGAAGTTCCAGGAGTAGCCGTAGTAGGTGTCGGCCGGGTCCAGGGAGTCCCAGTCACCGGCGTTGGCGAACTTGAGGATGCCCCCCTTCTTGTCGGAAGGGTTGAACACCTGCGTGAGGGCGGCGTTGAACTCCGCCTTCGCGGTGTCACCGCCGGCCGGCGCCGCGCCGGACTGGCTCGGCGTGGCCGACCCGCCTCCACCGCAGGCGGACAGCCCCAGGGCGAGAACCGCACCTAGGGCGGTCACCCCCAGTGTGGTCTTTCTCATCATGTACAAACCCCTTGTTGTCGGAGCCAGGGAACTTACGGGGGAAACAGGTCGAACTCAGCGGGCCCTCGGGTCGAGGGCGTCGCGAAGGCCGTCACCGAGGAGGTTGAAGGCCAGGACGGTGATGAAGATCGCCATGCCCGGGAAGAACATGAAGTGCGGGATCGTGTAGAAGCGCACGGCGTCCGACAGCATGCCGCCCCAGGTGGGCGTGGGCGGGCGCACACCGACGCCGAGGAATGACAGCGCGGCCTCGAAGAGGATGTTCGTCGGGATCAGCAGCGTGGAGTACACCAGGATCGGCGCCACCAGGTTGGGCAGCATCTCCCGGAAGATGATGTACGGCCCGCGCGCGCCGAGGCTGCGGGCCGCGTCGACGAACTCCCGCTCGCGCAGCGACAGCGTCTGCCCGCGCATGATGCGCCCGATGTAGGGCCAGTTGAAGAAGCCGATGATGAACACCAGGAGCGAGACGCGCAGCGCGTCGCCGGACAGGCCGAACGCGGAGTCGGGCACGATGCCCGCCAGGGCGATGGCGAAGACCAGCAGAGGGAACGCCAGGAAGACGTCCATCGTCTTGCTGATGACCGAGTCGACCCAGCCACCGAAGTAGCCGGCCATGACGCCGAGCATCGTGCCGATCGCCACCGACAGCAGCGTGGCGAGGAAGGCGATCAGCAGCGAGATCCGGGCGCCGTAGACGATGCGGCTGAAGATGTCGCGCCCGTTGACGGGCTCGACGCCGAACAGGTGGTCCCAGCCGATTCCGGTGCCGTCCTTCGGCGCCAGCGTCTCGGAGCTGATGAGGTCCTGGTTGAAGTCGTTCGGGGGATGCCCGAGCCAGCCGACGATCAGCGGGGCGAAGACGGCCACAAGGATCAGGAAGATCACCACGCCGCCACCGGCCAGCGCCACCTTGTCGCGCTTCAGGCGCATCCAGGCGATCTGGCCGAGCGACCGGCCCTGAATCGCCTTGGCCTGCGACCCTCCCAGCACGGCTTCCGGCTCGGCCTCTAGCTCCGTGCCGGAGACGTCGAGCGGTGCGGTCATAGTGTCGGCCCCCTGGATCCCAGACGACATTGTCCGTCTGACGCGTCGCCCGCCACCGGTGACCGGCGAGCGTCGTCCATGTTCAGGCAGGCCGCGTGTACGGCCCCCGGACGCAGAATCTACGTGCTGAGCTGCACTGACCAGTACCTGAGCGCGCTATGTGGCTCAACTGTGATTCATGCGAAATTCATTCGTGTTGATCTTGGATGGTATGTCCGGGGGCTGTTCTGGTTGTGTCCTGGAACCGTGACACGCCGCAGGGAGTCGCTGCGGCGCAGGGGATGCGGCGCCTGAAGGCGATCCGCCGGCCGGCCATGAGGGGGCGTGGATCATGGCTGGGCCGTGCCTGAGTGATCATATCCAGGCCGCCGGAGGTCCAATCGGCCGATCTTGAAGACTGAGCCGGTGTTATCCGAACGTAACCCCTTCTGAGGCCGTATCTGCTCGTGATGGCGCACGCCGAACGGCAGGCAAGGAGCATCGATGATCGGCACTCCCCGGGGATACCGGACCATGTCATGCGAACTCCCGGGCGACCGGGCGATCGTCGCCAAGGCGCGGGACATGGTGCGGCGGACGCTCACGGGCTGGGGCCTGACCGATCTGATGGACGACGTGGTCCTCATGGTGAGCGAGCTGGTGAGCAACGCGATCGCCCACGGCGCTCCCCCGGTGCGGCTGTCGCTGCGCGCCGGCGATGGAGCGCTCCGGGGAGAGGTGACCGACAACGGCGCGGGACTGCCCCGCCGGCTCGACCTGGGAACGAACTCCGACCACGGCAGGGGACTGATGATCGTGGAGGCCCTCGCCGACCAGTGGGGGGTCGGCCCCGGCCCGGACCGGATGGGCAAGAACGTCTGGTTCCTCCGGCTCCTGGAGAGCCCGGCGCGCGCAGAGACTAACTGATGCCCCGGCGCTTGAGGATCTCCTCGATGTCGGAGAGGTCGTCGTCGGCGGAGGCGGCGGGCTTCTGCGGGAGCGTGCGGTTCGGCGTGGTGGGAGCGGCGGCGCCCTGGTCCGCGCGGGGAGCGGCCTGTTTCGCCGTACGGGCCTCCCGCGCGGGCGCGGCGGCGTCCCCGCGCCTCCTGCGCAGCACGCCCGAGACCAGGAACAGCACCACAGAAAGGCCGGCCACGGCGACGCCCGCCCAGACCGCCGGAGAGAAGACCAGGCCGGTGAAGAAGCCCACCACGGCCGTGCCGATCTTCCACGCGGCCGGCAGCGCGCCGGTGAGGTAGGCCGCGATCGGGATCAGGGACCAGGCGCTGACCCGCAGGCCCGCCGCCGCGCCCCTCCTGCGGAACGCCAGGAAGCCGAGCACCAGCCCGACCGCTGTCAGCCCGGCGCACAGCGGGAACCAGGCGATCTGGTCGAAGGACATAACGGCTCGCCCCCTTCGTCATGGCTTACCCCTCCATCCTGGCACGCGATGGAGCCGGGGCCTCTCCTCCGCAAGGATGGCCCCGTCCCCCACCTGGAGGAGAGGACGGGCCGGCCGAGATGATCTGGGTCCGCTTACCCGTCAGGCGACGGGGCCCTCGGACAGCACGAGGTCGCGGAGCACGGCCACGTCGACCTGCTTGAGCGACTCGACGACCAGGCGACGGGGCGCGGGCGGGATGGCCGGCCCGGTGGGAACGGCCACGACCGCGCACCCCGCCGCGGTGCCCGCGGCGACGCCGGTCGGCGAGTCCTCAAGGACGGCGCAGCGTGCCGGGTCGACGCCGAGCAGGCGGGCGGCCAGCAGGTACGGCTCCGGGTCGGGCTTGAAGTGCCGGACATCGTCGCCGGTGACCACGGTGTCGAAGGTGTCACGCCCGATGCCGCCGAGCACGGCGTCCGCCATCAGCCGGCTGGAGGAGGTGACGAGGCCCACGGGCACTCCGGCGGCGCGCACCTCGGCCAGCAGCTCGGCCGCGCCCGGCATGACCTCGAAGCCGTCGGCGAGCAGGCCGAGAATGCCGTCGAGCATCCAGCTCGCCACCTCTTCGGGATCCCGGCTCGATCCGCTCGCCCGGAGCATGTAGGCGACGGTCGACGGCATGGAGCCGCCGAGCAGGTTCTCCTGGTCGGCGGCGGTCCACCCCGCGCCGAGGCGCCGCATCACCTGTGACTCCGCCTGGAACCAGAGCTTCTCGGTGTCGACGAGAGTCCCGTCCATGTCGAAGAAGACGGCGTCCACGCAACCCCCTGACAACGCGTGCGATACCCGAAAGACGGTACCGTCTGGGCGCGCGAGGTCAGACGTTGAAGTAGCCGGCCTCGGGGTGGTGCACGATCAGGGCCGAGGTCGCCTGCTCGGGATGCAACTGGAACTCCTCCGACAACGACACCCCGATCCGCGCCGGGTCCAGCAGCTCGAACAACTGCACCTGATCCTCCAGATTCGGGCACGCCGGATACCCGAACGAGTACCGGCACCCGGTCACGTTCACCTTCAGCATGTCCTGCAGCGACTCCCGGCCACCGATCCCCAGCTCCGAACGCACCCGCGCGTGCCAGTACTCGGCCAACGCCTCGGTCAGCTGCACCGACAACCCGTGCAACTCCAGATAGTCGCGGTAGGCGTCCTTGGCGAACAACTCCGCCGTCGCCTCCGACACCTTGCTCCCCATCGTGGCCACCTGGAACGCCACCACATCCACCTCCCCCGACTCCCGGGAGCGGAAGAAGTCCGACAGGCACAGATGCCGGTCACGC
>NZ_JBEZFH010000155.1:0-18617 GCF_040649355.1 Sphaerisporangium sp. NPDC049002
ATGGAGCATGCCGTGAGGGCGCTGTCCGAGGCGCTCCTCGGCGGCCTCGACCCGGAGGAGTCTCGAAGGTGTCCCTGTCGATCACGCCGCGGACCCCGCGCTCGTGGAGCAGGCCCAGTTCGGTGGCGGTGACCTGGTAGTCGCGCATGGCGTGCAGACCCGCGGGACCGCCGTAGGCCTTCGCCCACTGGCGGGCCTGCCGGCGCCCCTGAAGCGACGAGAGCATGTAGATGTCGACGTCGGTGACCAGCCCGAGCCCGCCGTACGGCGGCAGGTAGCGCTGGATGAGGCCCACGATGCGCTGGCGGTCCTTGACGATCACGCTCAGCTCGACGAAGAACAGGATCATCAGCAGCAGGTACGCCAGCGCCAGGCCCTGGAAGCCGCCGTAGGAGGTGAAGCCGTTCCAGATGCCGTGCAGGATGATCGCGCCGATCCAGCCGAGGACCACCACCCAGCCCCGCACGGGGCCCCGGCTCTGGGCGGCGTACGCCACGGCGATGCCGATCATGGAGGTGAACAGCGGATGGGCGAACGGCGACAGGATCCCGCGGAGCACCACCGTCACGGCCAGGCCCTGAACGCCGTGCTGGTCCTGCGCCATGATGTAGTAGCTGACGTTCTCGCTCATGGCGAAGCCCAGGCCGACCATGCTGGCGTAGATGATGCCGTCGGTCAGGCCGTCGAGCTCCTGGCGCCGCCAGCGCAGCAGGCCGAGGAGCACCAGGCCCTTCATCGTCTCCTCGACCACGGGCGCCACGAACGTCGCCACCAGGTTGCGGGCGGTGGCCGCGTCCTGCGTCGCGATGGTGACGTACCGGAGGTTCAGGCTGTTGAGGATGCCGGCCACCAGCACCGCGATGCCTGCGCCCCACATGAACGCGAAGGCCAGGTCCTTGCGCGGCTCGGGCTCCATGCGGTCGAGCGCCAGCACCCCGGCGAGCAGCAGCGGCACCGGGGCGAGCGCGAGCGTGAGCGCGATGAAGAACTGGACGGGGTCCCCGTTGAAGATGTCGAAGGAGAACGACACCAGCGTGCAGATCCCGGCCACGACGAGCCCGATGATCAGTCCGACGGACGGGCGCTCCTTGAGCACCCAGCGGGGATCAAGGTTCGTCATGTTCGCGAGCGTAATCGACCGGGCACGAGGTGTCCCCCTCGCCCCCACCACACCCGTACCGCTTGCGCGCCGTGATCACCGCACCACCCCACCGGCCGCCTATCGGGCATACAGATCTTCCCCCGGAACAACACTGCCACACCTCATCTTCCGCTGGAACCCCGTGCCCTTCTCCCCGGCGCAGCACGGGCCGCCCCGATATGATGACCTGCCGAAACGCGGGTGGGAGGAGGGTCTGGGCCACATGCGCGTGGTACGCGAGATGCGTGAGCCGGACATCGAGGCCGTGTCATCGGTGCGCGTCGCCGGGTGGAGGACCGCCTACGCCGGCATCCTGCCGCAGTCCTACCTCGACGGGCTCTCGGTGGAGCAGGACGCCCGGGGCCGCAGGAAGAGGTTCGCCCGCGCCGACGGCACCACGCTCGACCTCGTCGCCGAGGACGCGGGCGCCGTGGTGGGCTGGCTGGCCATGGGCCCGTGCCGCGACGCCGACGCCCGGCCGGGCGACGGCGAGATCTACGCCCTCTACGTACGGCCCGACGTCATCGGCACGGGCGCCGGGCGCACTCTCGCCCGCGCGGCCCTGCGGGCGGCCGGGGAGCGTTCGTACCGGCGGCTGCTGCTGTGGGTCCTTGAGGCCAACGCCCGGGCGCGGCGCTTCTACGGCTCCGCCGGGTTCGCCCCCGACGGCACCCGATCGCTGTGGGAGGTCGCCGGCGCCTCGGTCCCCGAGATCCGCTACCAGCGCGAAGTCCCTGAGATCCGCTGACGACGTGACGTCAGCGGACCGGCACGGCCTGTCGAGGGGAACGAGGACCAAGTCGCCATCGCGGCCTTGTCCGATAAGCCGGTTCCACTGAATACCTGCCCGCGAGCACTGGGCTTCGGCGGGTTTTCTTTGTGACCATCGCGGGGAAAGATGTGCCTACGTCCGCGCCATTCGCTTGACTAAAAGTATAAGTGAGAACATGCACGTGATCACTATTGAGGAGCCGGGTGTCCCGCCGCGGACGGCGGCGTTCGCCGGGAAGTTCCTGTGACCCCCCGCGAGCCCGCCCGGAGCGCCGCTCGGAAGCCGCCCGAGGCCGGCGAGAACGGCTCGGAGACGCCGCACGAGGCCGCGCAGGACGTCACGGGGACTCCGAGCGAGCCCGGCGGGGACGGTCGCGCGATCACGCGCCGGGCCGTACGGGTGCTGAGCGCGAACTGGGACGGCGACCACACCGTCCCGTCCCGACGGCTCTACCCCCACCAGTGGAGCTGGGACTCGGCCTTCATCACGATCGGCAACGCGCACTGGTCGCCGGGCAGGGCCAGGTCCGAGCTGGTGACCCTGTTCGGGGCGCAGTGGCGGGACGGCAGGGTGCCGCACATCGTGTTCAACCCGGAGGTGCCCGAGGGCTCGTACTTCCCCGGGCCCGCCTTCTGGGACGTGCGCGCCCCCTGCGGCGCCGCCACCTCCGGCATCGTGCAGCCGCCCGTGCACGCGATGGCCGCCTGGCAGGTGCACGCGGCCGACCCCGACCCGGACTTCCTGCGCGGGATCTACCCGCGCCTGGTCGCCCAGCAGGAGTTCCTGCGCGGGGCGCGCAGCTCGCCCGAGGGGTTGCTGTCGATCGTGCACCCGTGGGAGTCGGGCATGGACAACAGCCCGGCGTGGGACGCTCCGCTGGCCTCGGTGGTCACCGGCCCGGTCGCCGTCGAGCGGCGTGACCTCGCGCACGTCAGCGCCGAGGAGCGGCCCACCGACCACGACTACGAGCGCTACACCGCGCTGGCCCGCGCCTACCGGGACGCCGGCTACCGGGGCCTGGGCGCGTTCGCCGTGGAGGACCCGCTGTTCAACGCCGCGTACGGCTCGGCGGAGGCGGCCCTGGCGAAGATCGCGACCGCCTGCGGCCTGGACCCGCGCCCGCACCGCCAGGAGGCGGCGAGGATCACCGTCGCGATGATCGAGCACCTCTACGACGACGGCCTGTTCCACGCCCGCGACGCGCTGACCGGGCGCCTGCTCCGCTCGGGCAGCGCCGCCGGGCTGACCCCGCTGATCCTTCCCGGACTGCCCTCCGAGATCGCGGGCGCGCTGATCGGCACCGCGGTCGACCGCTTCGGGATCGAGCGCGGGACGCTGCCCAGCCTCGCGCCGGACGCGCCGGAGTTCGACCCCGCCCGCTACTGGCGCGGGCCGAGCTGGATCAACCTCACGTGGCTGGTCTGGCGGGGCCTGCGGCACCGCAGGCCCGACCTCGCGGCACTGCTCGCCGGCGGCATGGTCCGGGCGGTGACCCGGTCGGGATTTCGCGAGTACTTCGACCCCTCCACCCTCGAAGGGCACGGGTGCGACGACTTCGGCTGGTCGGCCGCGCTGGTCGTCGACGTCCTGGCGCGGCGCCGCCTCGCGAGCGTGGCGGCTACTGTGTGGCAGGGGGCCTCGGCCTCGCGAGAATCCGGTCAGCGATCCCGGTAATTGTTACATCGGGGAAACATGAGAGTGCTTCTGCGTGACGTGCGGCGACATTTCCAGGACCGATAATGCCGATACGGGTTATGGAAGTGACGAAGCGGCATACGCCTCTCCTGGGGCTCGCCGAACAATGACGTTCGGATCGCTCTGTCTGGGCGGTTCGCCGCCGTCATGACATGAGAACGGGCCAGGCTGAATGGAAAATCCTTCTTCTCGATCGCCGCGGGTGCCGGCTCCCGTGAGGGACTGGTCGCGCTCGCACACCAGCTCCGCGGCCGACTGGCCGCCGGAGGCGCTCCTGCGGGCCAAGGGGGCGGCCACGGTGAGCGTCGTACTGCCTGCGCGTGACGAGGAGCAGACGGTCGGCGGCATCGTCTCGGCCATCCGCCGGGACCTCGTCGAGGCGGTCCCGCTCGTGGACGAGATCCTCGTGGTCGACTCACGGTCCACCGACGCCACCGCCGCCCTCGCCTCGGCGGCGGGCGCGCGGGTGGTGCGCCAGGACGACGTGCTGCCCGGCCTGCCGCCGCTGTCCGGCAAGGGAGAGGCGCTCTGGAAGGGGCTGGCGGCCTCGACCGGCGACATCGTCGTGTTCGCCGACTCCGACCTGCGCAACTTCGGCTCGCACTTCATCTCCGGGCTGCTCGGCCCCCTGCTCACGCGGCCGGAGATCGCCTTCGTGAAGGGCGCCTACGAGCGTCCCCTGACCGGGTCTGACGGGGTGGCGCGGCGCGGCGCGGGCGGCCGGGTCACCGAGCTGGTCGCGAGGCCGATGCTCAACCTCTACTGGCCGGAGCTGGCCGGGTTCGTGCAGCCGCTCGGCGGGGAGTACGCGGCGAGGCGCGAGGTCCTCGAACAGGTGCCGTTCGTCACCGAGTACGGCGTGGAGTTCGGCCTCCTCGTCGACCTGCTGGAACGCGTCGGGCTCGACGCGATGGCCCAGGTGGACCTCGGCTGCCGCGAGCACAGCCACCAGTCGACGGCCGCGCTCGGCCGGATGGCCGGGCAGATCATGCTGACCGCCTGGTCGCGCCTGGAGCGGCAGGGCCGCATCGTGGCCTCGGAGGCGCCCGCGACGAACCTGCTCCAGTTCGGCCTCGACGGGGAGGCGACCCTCAGCGACGTCAGCGTCGCCGAGCGCCCGCCGCTGGCCACCGTGGCGCCGGTGACGAACGCGCCGAGGGTGTCGAAGACCGCGTCCTAGCGGCGGCCCCGGTCGACGCCGGTGGCGACGGTGCGGAGGAACGGATCTCACGGACCTCCCGCGCCGCGGTCAGCGCCGGGTCCAGAAGTCGTCCGGGTGGGATCCGGGCCGGAAACCGCAGGACTCGGCCATCGCGGTCGCCTCGGCGAAGCCACGGGCCAGCGCCAGGGGTTCGTGCGCGTCGCTGGCGAAGGTGACGGCCCGGCCGCCTTCCTGGAACCACCAGCGCACGACCAGCGGATCCAGGGGCACCCTGGTGTTGATCTCCAGTGCCCTGCCGGAGCCCGCGAGGGCCCGCAGCACCTCGCGGTGGTCGTCCTCGAACGCGGCGGGATCGTAGGGCCCGGCGTCGGCCGGCCAGTACCGGATCGGGTAGTCGATGTGGGCGAGAACCTCGAACTCGCCGGACCCGTCGATCATGCGCCGCGCTTCGGCCAGATAGTCGCGTACGAGCGCGGCGGCCGGCCGGTCGGGGTAGAGGTCGAGGATGTCGGCGAACCCCCCGTTGATCGCCAGGGAGTGCACGGAGCCGAGCACGCGGTCGAACCGCCCCCTCGTGAGGAGCTCACCGACCCGTTGGCCGTGCCGGTGGGGTTCGCTCAGCTCGACCCCCGACAGGATGCGCAGGCCCTTGAAGCGGTCGCGGCACCGCTCCAGGGACTCCTGATAGCCGTCGAGGTCGAACTCGGGAGCCGTGAGCACCAGATCGCTCACCAGCACCTGCCACGCGCCGGGGATCGGGGTGTCCTCCCGCAGGGTCAAGGGGGTGAAGTCGGCGTGCTCGGTGAACGCCACGGACGGCAGCCCGATCTCCACGGCCCGCTCACAGGTCCGCTCCATCGAGCCCGCCAACGCGTCCCACGACCATTCGCTGTGCACGTGGCTGTCCGGTGGAAGCGGGTGCGCCTCTGCCGATGGACTCACGGGGACCGCCTTACTTCCGGGGACATGGGACAGGTGCCACGGTAGATGTACTCACAGGAACGGCACCTTTGGAAGGGCTCCGGGATCACACGCGGCCGCCGGGCGCGTAGGTTCTCGCGTGACCGCACCTGGAAGGCGAGCCGCGCCGACCCCCACCGCGCGGGCGGTTTGTCTGGTTGTGGCTGGTTTGTTATCAATGGGGGTTGAGGGGCGGATCGCACGTCTGTACAGTGATCAAACAAAATGTTTGGTCACGAAGATCGGGATGTTCGATGTCGCCTGAGCCCGCGGCTCGCAACGTGGCCGTGGGCACTCCTGAGGCGGACACCGTGCGCCTCGGGGCGCGCATCAGGGCGTACCGCGCCATGCGCCAGATGACGCTGCGCGACCTCGCCGGCCAGGCGGGCGCCAGTCCCGGTTTCATCAGCCAGCTGGAGCGCGGGCGCACCAGCGCCAGCATCGGGATGCTGCGGCGGATCTCCGGCGCCCTCGGCCTCACGGTGGCCGAGCTGTTCAGCGAGGACGAGGTGGTCGGGCACCGGCTCGTCCGCCGGTCCGACCGGCCCGAGCTGCCGACGGGGCCCGGCACCCGCAAGTACCTGATCTCGCAGCGGCCCCTCCAGAACCTGGAGATCTACAGCGGCGAGTTCGACCCCGGGGCCTCCACCGGGGACGAGGCCTACACCCACGGCGACTCCCAGGAGATCCTCCTGGTGCTGCGCGGCCGCGCCGTCCTGCGGATCGGCCCGCCGGAGTCGCCGGTCTCCTACGAGCTGGGTCCCGGGGACAGCATCGAGTACCGGACCTCGACCCCGCACCGCGTCCTCAACGAGGGCGCGGAGCCGCTTGAGGTGCTCTGGATGATCGGCCCGCCGACGCCGTCGTAGCCGGGCTCCCCTGATACGAGTCGGCGACCCAAGCACGTCCACCCGGCGATTCTGATGCGAAGGCGGTTCCCATGACGGTGCGCGGTGGGGTCGCCGGCAACCACAGCACTTTGGTCATGGAGTTGATATGAGCGGCAACGGATTGAACGGCACCCCCCTGACGGACGACTTCGCCAACGGCGGGGTGTCGTTCTGGTACCGGCAGATAGGCGTCCCCCGGCGCCGTGCCGCGCTGCCGGGGTCGCGCGAGTACGACGTGGCGATCGTGGGCGGCGGCTACACCGGCATGTGGACCGCGTACTACCTCAAGAAGGCCCAGCCCGGCCTGCGGATCGCGATCCTGGAGCGGGAGTTCGCCGGTTTCGGGGCCTCTGGGCGCAACGGCGGCTGGCTGTCGGCCGAGTTCGCCGGGTCGCGCGAACGGCACGCGGCGGCACGCGGGCGCCAGGCGATGATCGATCTTCAGCACGCCATGTTCAGCGCGGTGGACGAGGTGATCGAGGTCGCCGCGGCCGAGGGCATCGACGCCGACATCCACAAGGGCGGCCTGCTGCACATCGCGACCAACCCCGCCCAGAACCGCCGCCTGCACGCCGAACTGGCCGACCTGCGCACGTGGGGCTTCGCCG
Source organism: Sphaerisporangium sp. NPDC049002 (assembly GCF_040649355.1). Taxonomy (NCBI): domain Bacteria; kingdom Bacillati; phylum Actinomycetota; class Actinomycetes; order Streptosporangiales; family Streptosporangiaceae; genus Sphaerisporangium; species Sphaerisporangium sp. NPDC049002. Next base: position 7,229 of record NZ_JBEZFH010000155.1, read on the forward strand.
AGCACGACATGCGGCTGCTCACCCGAAAGGAGCGGGAGGACCGCATCCGCGTCGCAGGGACGATCTCGGCGACCTACAGCCCGCACTGCGCCCGCATCCAGCCCGCCAAGCTCGCGGTCGGCCTCGCCCGTGTCGTCACCGGCCTCGGCGTCGACCTCTTCGAGGGCACCACGGTCACCGAGATCCGCCCCCGGACCGCTGAGGGCAAGGCGGCGGCCGTCACCGACCGGGGCACGGTCACCGCCGAGTACGTCATCCGCGCCACCGAGGGCTTCACCGCGAGCATCCGGGGCCAGCACCGTCAGTGGCTGCCCATGAACAGCTCGATGATCGTCACCGAGCCCCTCCCCGACGAGGTGTGGGAGCGGATCGGCTGGCGGGACTACGAGCTGCTCGGGGACGAGGCGCACGCGTACTGCTACGCGCAGAGGACCGCGGACGGGCGCATCGCCATCGGCGGGCGCGGCGTGCCGTACCGGTTCGGCTCGCGCACCGACGTGCGCGGCGCCACCCAGCCGCAGACCGTGGCCGCGCTGCGGAAGATCCTCACCTCGCTGTTCCCGGCCACCGCCGGGGTCAGGATCCAGCACTCGTGGTGCGGGGTGCTCGGCGTTCCCCGGGACTGGTGCTCCACCGTCCACCTGGACCACACCACCGGCCTCGGCTGGGCCGGCGGGTACGTCGGGAGCGGGGTCACCACGACCAACCTGGCGGGCCGCACGCTCCGCGATCTCGTGCTGCGGCAGGACACCGAGCTCACCGCCCTGCCGTGGGTCGGCCGCCAGGTGCGCCAGTGGGAGCCGGAGCCGCTGCGCTGGATCGGCGTGCAGGCGATCTACGCGCTGTTCCGCAGCGCGGACCGCCACGAGACGGCCCAGATGGGCCGCACCTCCGCCTACGCCCGCCTGGCGAACCTCATCTCCGGCCGCTGACCGGCGCTGCCGCCCCGCCCGCTCACCGAGCGGGCGGGGGATCGGTCTGCCGCAGGAGCCCACATCGGCCGATGTACGGGCGCGCGGGGGACGCAAGGCGGCGCCTCAGAGCAGGGAGTCGACCGCCACGGCCAGGAAGAGCAGGGCCAGGTAGGCGTTGGACCAGTGGAAGAAGCGCATGGGACGCAGGGCGACGCCCGTCTTGCCGGCGTTGACGCGGGCCAGCAGGCGGTAGACCTCCCACAGGCACATGACCCCGAGGGCGGCGGCCACGGCCGCGTAGAACGGCGTGGTGCCGGCGACCGGCCAGAGCAGCAGGGAGCAGATCACGGTCGCCCAGGTGTAGGCGATGCTCTCCTGGACGACCCGGCGCTCGCCGGCGACCACGGGCAGCATCGGGACCTTGGCGGCGGCGTAGTCCTCGCGGTAGCGCATGGCGAGGGTCCAGGTGTGCGGGGGCGTCCAGAAGAAGACCACGCCGAACAGGACCAGCGGCGCCCAGTCGACCCGCCCGGTGATGCCCGCCCACCCGATCAGCACGGGCATGCACCCCGCGATGCCGCCCCAGACGACGTTCTGCGAGGTCCGGCGCTTGAGCAGCATCGAGTAGACGAAGACGTAGAACAGGATCGCGGCCAGCGAGAGGCCCGCGGCCACCCAGTTCACGGTCAGGCCGAGCCCGAGGGTCGACAGGACGCCGAGCACGACGCCGAAGATCAGCGCGTTCCCCGGCGAGACCTCGGCCATGGCCAGCGGGCGGCGGCGGGTGCGCCGCATGGTGGCGTCGATGTCCCGGTCGATGTAACAGTTGAGGGCGTTGGCGCTGCCCGCCGACAGCGTGCCGAAGACCAGGGTGGCGACCGCCGTCCACAGGGGCGGAAGACCCCGGGCGGCGAGGAACATGACCGGGAGGGTCGTGATCAGGAGCAGCTCGATGATCCGCGGCTTGGTCAGCGCGACGTACGCCCGCACGGTGGCGAGCGGTGATCGGCGCTCACCTGCGAGCGGGACCGTCGATTGCTTGGTCGTCAGCACCGTCAAGGCGCTTCCAGCGGGTGCGGGGTCAACGCGTAACCTCTGATTGGAACGGATCCGTGAATGCGGGCATGAGCCAGCGCTGAGGACTCACTGTAGTGCGGGGGGTCGCCGGTCCCGGCATCGGGGGCGAATGCCGCGTGAGCGGGTGCCCCTGACCGGGTGTCGATCAGCCCTGGTGAGCGGCTCATCCGACACCCTGTGAGATGGGTCGCGGTCTGTGGCGCGGATCGCGTTCCAGACGGATCGCGGGGGGCAGGGTTCTAACGACGCGGGCGCCACTTTCCCCGGTCACCTGTTAGACGCACTATGCATCTACGGTGAGGGGATCGACCCGTTAAGGTCCGGTGTGGGGAGCAATACCAGACCGGGCGAGCCAAGCCGGCGCCATTAACCAATAGGAGATCGAGCAGTTGAGCAGCGAACTGGTGCCAGACCTTGAGTGGAGCGACCTCGATCGGCGCGCGGTCGACGTCGTACGCGCCCTCGCCATGGACGCGGTGGAGAAGGCGGGCTCGGGCCACCCCGGCACCGCGATGAGCCTGGCGCCCGCGGCGTACCTGCTGTTCCAGCGGGTCCTGCGGCATGACCCCTCCGATCCGGCCTGGACCGGCCGTGACCGTTTCGTCCTTTCCGCCGGGCACTCCAGCCTCACCCTCTACATCCAGTTGTTCCTGTCCGGGTACGGCCTGACGCTGAACGACATCGAGTCGCTGCGGCAGTGGGGCAGCCTGACCCCGGCTCATCCCGAGCACGGCCACACGATCGGCGTCGAGACCACCACCGGCCCGCTCGGCCAGGGCATCGGCAACGCGGTCGGCATGGCCATGGCCCAGCGGCGCGAGCGGGGCCTGTTCGACCCCGACGCCGATCAGGGCGCCAGCCCGTTCGACCACCAGATCTGGGTCATCGCCTCCGACGGCGACATCGAGGAGGGCATCAGCCACGAGGTGAGCGCCATCGCGGGCCACCAGAAGCTGGGCAACCTCAACGTCATCTACGACTCCAACCACATCTCGATCGAGGACGACACCGCCATCGCGCTGTCGGAGGACGTCGCCGCGCGGTACGAGGCCTACGGCTGGCACGTGATCAGCGTCGACTGGACCGAGACCGGCGAGTACGTCGAGAACGTGCAGGAGCTCTACCGCGCCTACCGGGCCGCGGTGGAGGAGACCGAGCGGCCGACGCTGATCAAGCTCCGCACGATCATCGGCTGGCCCGCGCCGAACAAGAAGAACACCGGCAAGATCCACGGCTCGGCCCTGGGCGCCGACGAGGTGGCCGCCACCAAGGAGGTCCTCGGCCTCGACCCGGCCAAGAGCTTCGACGTGCCCGAGGAGGTCCTCGGCCACGCCCGCGAGGTCGTGGGGCGCGGTCGCGCCCTGCGCGCCGAGTGGAACGAGCGGTTCGAGGAGTGGCGCGCCGCCAACCCCGACCGGGTCGCCCTGTTCGACCGCATGAGCGCGCGCAAGCTCCCCGCCGGCTGGGACGAGGCCCTGCCGTCCTTCAAGGCCGGCACGTCGGTCGCGACCCGCAAGGCCTCGGGCGAGGTGCTGAACGCGCTGGCGCCGGTGCTGCCGGAGCTGTGGGGCGGCTCCGCCGACCTGGCCGAGTCGAACAACACCACGATGGAGGGCGAGCCGTCCTTCATCCCCGAGGAGCACCAGACCAAGGCGTTCCCGGGCAACCGGTACGGCCGCACGCTGCACTTCGGCATCCGCGAGCACGGCATGGGCTCGATCCTCAACGGCATCGCCCTGCACGACGGCACGCGCCCGTACGGCGGCACGTTCCTGGTCTTCAGCGACTACATGCGCCCCGCCGTGCGCCTGGCGGCCCTGATGGGCCTGCCGGTCACCTACGTGTGGACGCACGACTCCATCGGCCTCGGCGAGGACGGCCCGACGCACCAGCCGGTCGAGCACCTCTGGGCGCTGCGCGCGATCCCCGGCCTCGACGTCGTGCGCCCCGCCGACGCCAACGAGACCTCGGCCGCGTGGAAGACCATCCTGGAGCACACCGACCGCCCGGCGGCGCTGGCGCTGACCCGGCAGAACGTCCCGGTGTTCGAGGGCACGGCCGACTTCGAAAAGGTCGCCAAGGGCGCCTACATCCTTGAGGAGGCCTCCAACGGACAGCCGGAGGTGATCCTCATCGGCACCGGCAGCGAGGTCGAGCTCGCCGTCGGGGCGCGCAAGCTGCTGGAGGACGAGGGCATCCCGGCCCGCGTGGTCTCCATGCCGTGCGTCGAGTGGTTCAACGCCCAGGACGACGCCTACAAGCAGATGATCCTTCCTCCGGCGGTCCGCGCCCGCGTGGCCGTGGAAGCGGGAATCGCCCTGGGCTGGCTGCAGTTCGTAGGTGAGGAGGGCGAGGTCGTGAGCCTTGAGCACTTCGGCGCCTCCGCGCCTTACAAGACGCTGTACGAGCAGTTCGGCCTGACCGCCGAGCGTGTGGCCGCCGCGGCCAAGGGCAGCCTCGCCAAGACCGGGGCCGACAAGGGCCAGACGACCGGAAACTAGGGGACCTTACTCATGAGCGAAAACCTGAAGCGCCTGAGCGACCAGGGCGTGTCGATCTGGCTCGACGACATCAGCCGCGAGCGCCTGCGCACCGGGAACCTCGAATCCCTGATCCGCGGCAAGTACGTCGTGGGCGTCACCTCCAACCCGACGATCTTCGCCTCCGCCCTGTCCAAGGGCGACGCCTACGACGCGCAGCTGCGCGACCTCTCGGCCCGCGGCGTGGACGTGGGCGAGGCGGTCAGGGCGATCACGACCTTCGACATCCGCTGGGCCGCCGACGTGCTGCGCCCGGTGTTCGACGCCACCGGCGGCGTCGACGGCCGCGTGTCCATCGAGGTGGACCCGCGCCTGGCCAACGACAGCGCCGAGAAGACCGTCGCCGAGGCCAGGGCGCTGTGGTGGCTGGTCGACCGGCCCAACGTGTTCATCAAGATCCCGGCGACCCTCGACGGGCTGCCCGCGATCACGCAGGCGCTCTCCGAGGGCATCAGCGTCAACGTCACGCTGATCTTCTCGCTGGAGCGCTACCGCGCGGTCATGGACGCCTGGCTTTCCGGCCTGGAGCGCGCGCAGGCCAACGGCCTCGACCTGTCCAAGATCGAGTCCGTGGCGTCGTTCTTCGTCAGCCGGTTCGACACCGAGATCGACAAGCGGCTCGACAAGATCGGCACCCCCGAGGCGCTGGAGCTCAAGGGCAAGGCCGCGGTCGCCAACGCCCGCCTCGCGTTCGCCGCGTACGAAGAGGTCGTCAACACCCCGCGCTGGCAGGCGCTCAAGGGCGCCGGGGCCCGCGCCCAGCGCCCGCTGTGGGCCTCCACCGGGGTCAAGAACCCCGACTACCCCGACACCATGTACGTCGACCAGCTCGTCACGGCGGGCACGGTCAACACGATGCCCGAGAAGACCCTCGACGCGGTCGCCGACCATGGCAACATCAACGGCGACGCCGTCCGGCCCTACTACGAGCAGGCGTGGAACACCATGGCCGCTCTCAAGCAGGCCGGCATCGACTACGACGACGTGGTCAAGGCGCTGGAGGAGGAAGGCGTGGAGAAGTTCGTCGCCTCATGGGACGAGCTGCTCGCGACCCTTGAGACCGAGCTGAAGAAGGCCGGCTGAACGTCGGCGGACGTTGTTGGTTCCCAGGTAAGCCGGCCGGGCCCCAGGCGGCCCGGCCGGACGGTCACCCAGGCCGGCCGACCCGGGCGTGCGCGATGCCCGGCGCGCGGGCGCCCGCCCGCCACGCCCTCGCGAGGAGAAAACTCTAAGGATGGATATGTCCGTAACGTTCGGTGACGAGGCGGTAGCCGCGGAGGCCTCCGAGGCCGTACGGAAACTCGTCGAGGAGGGCGTGCCGCAGGCGCTGTCCAACGGCGACCCCACCCTGTGGGGACCCGAGGCCGAGGCCGAGGCGAGGTCGCGGCTCGGCTGGCTGGACCTCCCCACCAACTCGCGCGAGCTGCTGCCCGAGATCGCCAAGCTGGTCGAGCGCGCCCGCGCCGAGAACCTTGAGCACGTCGTGCTCGCGGGGATGGGCGGGTCCTCGCTGGCCCCCGAGGTCATCTGCGCCACCTCCGACGTGCCGCTGACCGTCCTCGACACCACCGACCCCGGCCAGGTGCGGCGGGCGCTCGCCGACCGGCTCGACCAGACCATCGTGGTGGTGTCCAGCAAGAGCGGCTCCACCATCGAGACCGACAGCCACCGGCGCATCTACGAGCAGGCGTTCCGCGACGCCGGCATCGACCCGGCCGACCGCATCGTCGTGGTCACCGACCCGGGCTCACCGCTGGAGCAGACCGCGATCGAGTCCGGATACACCGTCATCCTGGCCGACCCGACCGTCGGGGGCCGCTACAGCGCGCTCACCGCGTTCGGGCTGGTGCCGAGCGCGCTGGCCGGGGCCGATGTCGCCCGCCTGCTCGACCAGGCCGCCGAGGTGCGCCCGCTGCTCGGCGAGAACGACGGCAACCCCGGCCTGGAGCTGGGCGCGGCGCTCGGCGCCGTCGCCGGGCGCGACAAGCTCGTGCTCGACGACAGCCTCTCGCAGATCAACGGCCTGCCCGACTGGATCGAGCAGCTGGTCGCCGAGTCCACCGGCAAACAGGGCAAGGGCGTCCTTCCCGTCGTCGGCGCCGACCCGACGGACGCCGAGGACGAGATCGTCGCGGGCGTCGACACCGAGGCCGCCATCCAGGTCGACGGGCCGCTCGGCGCGCAGTTCCTGGTGTGGGAGTACGCCACGGCGATCGCCGGGCGGCTGCTCGGCATCAACCCCTTCGACCAGCCGAACGTGGCCGAGTCCAAGGAGAACACCGCCCGCATCCTGCGGGAGGCCGGCGACGGCCCGCTGCCGACCGGCACCCCGGCGCTGGTCGACGGCCCGGTGGAGGTCTACGGCGAGCTGCCCGAGCACGTCAAGGACCTCTCCGGCGTGCTGACCGCGCTGCTGGAGGACATTCCCGACCGCGGGTACCTCGCGATCATGGCGTTCCTCGACCGCGAGGCCGCGTTCGACGTCCCGGTTCCGCAGGACGCCTCGTTCGAGGCGATCACCGACATCTGGGCCGCGCACGACCCCGCCAGCCTCCAGGTGCTGCTGTCGATCAGGACCGACCGGCCGGTCACCTTCGGCTGGGGACCCCGCTTCCTGCACTCGACCGGGCAGTACCACAAGGGCGGGCCGCAGAACGGCGTGTTCCTGCAGATCACGGGCGCGGTCGAGAACGACCTCGAAGTGCCCGGCAAGCCGTACACCCTCGGAAGGCTGGAGCTCGCCCAGGCGCTCGGCGACCTGGACGCGCTGAGCAAGCGCGGGCGGCCGACCGTACGCCTGCACCTGACCGATCGCGAGGCCGGTGTCAGGCACCTGCTCTCCGCCGCACGGGAGGTTTGATGAACGACAGCGAGCAGCCGGGCTCGGCCGGCGAGAACCCGGCGGCGCCCGGCGGCACGGCGGGTTCGCCCGTTCCGGCGGGCGGCCCGGCCGTGCCGTCCCCCTGCGAGGTCGAGCTCGCGGTCCACGCCGGAGGTCAGCCCGAGAAGGTCTCCCCCGACGACTCGCTCGCCGCCGCCCAGGCGGTCGCGAGCACCGCGACCACGATGGAAGTGATGGAGGAGAACCCGCTGCGCGACCCCCGCGACAAGCGGCTTCCGAGAGTGGCCGGCCCGTGCGTGCTGGTCATCTTCGGCGTGACCGGCGACCTCGCCAGGCGCAAGCTCCTTCCCGCGATCTACGACCTGGGCAACCGGGGGCTCCTGCCCCCCGGCTTCTCGCTGGTCGGGTTCGCCCGTCGCGACTGGGCGCACCAGGACTTCGCGAAGATCACTCATGACGCCGTCAAGGAGCACGCCCGCACTCCCTTCCGGGAGGAGGTCTGGAAGCAGATCTGCGAGGGCCTCCACTTCGTCCCCGGCTCCTTCGACGACGACGGCGCCTTCGACGCGCTGATCATGGCGCTCAAGGAGATCGACGAGACCCGGGGGACGGGCGGCAACTACGCCTTCTACCTCTCGACCCCGCCGAAGGCCTTCCCGGTCATCGTCGAGCAGCTCAAGCGCACCGGGCTCACCAAGCCGCCGGAGGGCTCCTGGCGCCGCGTGGTGATCGAGAAGCCGTTCGGGCACGACCTCAAGAGCGCGCGCGAGCTCAACCGCGTCGTCGACTCGGCATTCAAGCCCGACTCGGTGTTCCGCATCGACCACTACCTGGGCAAGGAGACCGTCCAGAACATCCTGGCCCTGCGGTTCGCCAACACCCTGTTCGAGCCGATCTGGAACCGCGGGTACGTCGACCACGTGCAGATCACGATGGCCGAGGACATCGGCGTCGGCGGCCGGGCCGGTTACTACGACGGCATCGGCGCGGCCAGGGACGTGATCCAGAACCACCTGCTCCAGCTCCTGGCGCTCGTCGCGATGGAGGACCCCACGGCCTTCGGCGCGGCGGCGCTGCGCAGGGAGAAGGAGAAGGTCCTTGAGGCCCTCACCCTGCCGGAGGACCTCCGCCTCGCCACCGCCCGCGGCCAGTACACCGCGGGCTGGCAGGGCGGCGTGCCGGTCGAGGGCTTCCTGGAGGAGGACGGCGTCCCGCCGGACTCCAAGACAGAGACCTACGCCGCCATCAAGCTGGAGATCGCCAACCGGCGCTGGGCGGGCGTGCCGTTCTACCTGCGCACGGGCAAGCGGCTCGGGCGGCGGATGACCGAGGTCGCCGTGGTGTTCCAGCGGGCGCCGCACCTGCCGTTCAGCAAGACCGACACCGAGATCCTCGGCCAGAACGCCCTGGTCATCCGCATCCAGCCTGACGAGGGCATCACGGTGCGCTTCGGCTCCAAGGTGCCCGGCACGGCCATGGAGGTCCGGGACGTCAACATGGACTTCGCCTACGGCGAGGCGTTCCTGGAGTCATCCCCGGAGGCCTACGAGCGGCTGCTGCTGGACGTGCTCATCGGCGATCCCCCCCTGTTCCCGCACCAGCGCGAGGTCGAGCTCTCCTGGATGGTCATCGACCCGATCGAGGAGTTCTGGGCCAAGAGCGACGAGCGACCCGAGGGCTACCCCGCCGGCACCGGCGGCCCGAAGGCCGCCGACGAGCTGATGGCCCGCGACGGGCGCACCTGGAGGATGTTGTGACCAGTTTCCTCATGGGGTCGACCACGGCCTCCGACATCTCCTCCCAGCTCACGCGGCTGAGACACCAGGTGGGCGCGCCGGCGGTCGGCATGGTGCTGACCCTTGTGGTGGTGTGCGACGAAAGCCAGCAGTACGACGCGGTGCGCGCGGCCTCCGAGGCCTCCCGCGAGCACCCCTCGCGCATCCTCGCGGTCATCCCGAGGGAGCGCGACGAGGCGACGCGGCTCGACGCCGAGATCCGCGTCGGCGAGCTGACGACCGGCGAGGTCGTCCTGCTGCGCCTGTACGGGGAGCTGAGGGAGCACGCCGACTCGGTGCTCTCGCCGCTGCTGCTGCCCGACATCCCCGTGGTGGTGTGGTGGCCGGGTGACGCCCCCGAGGCCCCGGCGAAGGACCCGGTGGGCGCCTACGGCCAGCGCCGCGTCACCGACGCGCGTTTCGCCCGCGACTCGGTGGCGGCGATCAGGAGCCGCGTCAGCGGGTACACGCCGGGCGACACCGACCTCGCCTGGACCAGGATCACCCCCTGGCGCAGCCTGCTCGCGGCGGCGTTCGACCAGCCGGTCGGGAAGATCCTCGACGGGTACGTCGAGGCCGAGCCCGACCACCCCAGCGCCGCCCTGCTGGCCGTGTGGCTCTCGCAGAAGCTGGAAGCGCCGATCAAGGTGACCGAGTCCAAGGGTCCCGGCCTGACCAAGGTGCGCCTGCGCCTGGACGACGGCGAGGTGGTGGTGGAGCGGCACGACTCCCGCACCGCCACGCTCGTACGGCCCGGCCAGCCCGACCGGCAGGTGGCCCTGGCCCGCCGGCCCACCTCCGACCTGCTGGCCGAGGAGCTGCGGCGCCTCGACCCCGACGAGGTGTACGCGGAGACGATCAGAGGCGTCGCCGATTACGACCTCTCCTGAACCGGCTCCCCCGCGGCCGGCAGCACTGACAGCACTGACAGCACTGACAGCACTGACACAGCACTGACACAGCACTGACACAGCACACAGCCTGACCCTGGTGGCCCGGCACTCCCCCATTCCCCGAAATCTCGGGACATGGGCGGGTGCCGGGCACCTCCGCTATAGAAGGACGGTTCTTCTCGTGAGTGTTCCCTCGGTTCTCGTCCACCGGGACGCCGACGTGCTGGCCAAGGCCGTCGCCGCACGCCTGATCACCGGACTGGCCGACGCCCAGGCGGCCAAGGGGTCGGCGCACCTGGTGCTGACCGGCGGCGGCATGGGCACCGCCACGCTGGCCGAGGTGGCCGCCACCCCGGCGCGCGACGCGGTCGAGTGGCCACGCCTGGACATCTGGTGGGGTGACGAGCGCTTCCTGCCCACCGGCGACGCTGAGCGCAACGAGACCGGTGCCCGCGGCGCGCTGCTCGACCACGTCGACGTGGACCCCGACCGGGTGCATCCCATGCTCGGGCCCGACGCGGGGGTCACCGCCGAGGAGTCGGCCGACCGCTACGCCGCCGAGCTCCGCAGGGCCTCGCGGCCCGAGGACCACGGGCCCGTGCCGTCCTTCGACATCCTGATGCTCGGCCTCGGCCCGGACGGGCACGTCGCGTCGCTGTTCCCCGGCATGCCCGCCCTGTACGACGAGCGGCCGGTCGTGGCCGTCCACGGGGCTCCGAAGCCGCCGCCCACCCGGATCTCGATGACGCTGCCCACGATCCGGGCGGCGCGTGAGGTGTGGGTGATCGCGGCGGGCGAGGAGAAGGCGAAGGCCGTGCACCTGGCCCTGCAGGAGTCCGGGCCGATGCAGGTGCCCGCGGCCGGGGCCCGGGGACGGCAGCGCACGCTGTTCCTGCTCGACCGCGCCGCCGCCTCCAAGATCCCTCCCGGCCTCGGTCGCCCCGCGTCCCCGTGATCGGCCCGGTCTCGGCCGCCGTCGGCCCCCCGTGACCTCAGCGGGGCACGGCCAGCGCGTCGATCTCGGCCGTGATCGCGCGCTTGCCGTCGTCGTCCAGGAAGGACGCCTGCACGGCGTTGCGGGCGAGGGTGGCCAGCTCCGCCGGTCCGAGGCCGAACTCCCCGGCCGCGATGCGGTACTCGCGGTCGAGGGTGGTCCCGAACATGGGCGGGTCGTCGCTGTTGAGGGTGACGAACAGGCCCTCCTCCAGCATGCGGGGCATCGGGTGGGAGGCGATGTCCGGCACCTGGCAGGTGCGGACGTTGGAGGTCGGGCACACCTCCAGCGGGACCTGGGTCTCCCGGAGGTGGGCCATGAGCCGGGGGTCGGCCACGCAACTGGTGCCGTGGC
>NZ_JBEZFH010000156.1:0-18466 GCF_040649355.1 Sphaerisporangium sp. NPDC049002
GGCCGCCATCCCGCAGTACGAGTACGACCTGGATAAGGCCAGGCAGGAGCTCGCCCAGTCCTCGGTGCCCGGCGGGTTCACCGCCACCAGGCGATCGTGACGCGGGAAAACCGGATGGCACGGTTCGTGGCCGGCTCCCGGTTCGGTCGTCTGCTGGCCATCGGCGGCCTGATCGCCGCCGGCTGGCTCCTGAGCGTTCTCTTCGCCTGTCTAGGCGCCTCTCCCGCGGTCGCGGATGCCCACATCCCCGCGGGTCGCGCGCCGGCTGTCGAAGCCTCTAAAACGATCAGGGTCGGCCAGTCCGACGCCGCGAAGGCCGCCAAGGCCGGAGCGGCGGGTCATTCCGTCTCCACACCCCCTCATGTCGCTGCCGGGTCGGCCTTGGCCGGCGGTTTCCCCACGGTCAGCGACAGCGCCCTGGCAGACGCCGGGGCGATGGCCGGGCGGACCGTCGACGGGCTCACCAGCCAGTCGAAGCCCGCTCGTCCCGCACCATCCACCGCCGACCACTCAGCCGGGGACAATGGCTTCGTTCCCCGGGGTGGTGGCTCCGGTCCGTACGGGCCGGGTCTCGGGGATGTCGCGAGGTCTGTTTTCGACCCGCGGCTCATGGTCGCGCCCGTCCTTACGGCGAGTGCGCCCGCCCCTGTCGTCCGCACCGCAGCGGATGACCCTTCTTTCTCTCCCGACTGATCCCGCCTCTGTACCGGCCCCGACCTGAGCTGTCCGGCCGGTAGCGGAGCGCGCTGCCGATCTCTTCCCCCCGGGAGTGACCTGTGCCGTCTCCGCGCGGGTGACACGTCATTTCCAGTCTCGCGACGACCTCGGGCTCCACCGTGCGGCTGTGCGGCCTCTCATGTGGCTTCCCCTTGTGCTCTTCGCGGTCTGTCAGGAACTCCCCCCAAGAAATCACCAAGGAGCGATCTGTTATGCGAACGTGGGCGAAGGGCTCCGCTCCCGCAGCTCTTCTTGCGGTAGGCGTCATGGCTCTCAGCAGTGGTACGGCTCTGGCCGACACCTCCGGCAGCGGTTCGGTGGGCGGCGGCAACCAGATCAACCTGCCGATCAACATCCCCATCGACATCAGCGGCAACGCCGTCGCCGTGGCGGGCGAGTCGTCGGCCTCGTCCCGTGGCGGCTCGTCCGTCCAGGGCGGCTCCGGCGCGGGCGGCATCCAGGGCAGCACCTCCGGGCACGGCAGCGTGCTGGGCGGCAACCAGGTGAACGCGCCGATCAGCGCCCCCGTCAACGCCTGTGGCAACGCCGTCTCCCTGGTCGGGCGGTCCGACGCCGGCTGCCAGGGCGGCGCGACCGTGAGAAACGGCGGCGGAGGTGGTGGCGCTGGCGGCAACCTCACCGACGGGCGCCACAGCGTCCTCGGCGGCAACCAGATCGTCGCTCCGATCAACGCTCCGATCAACGCCTGCGGCAACGCGGTCGCGGTCATCGGCGAGGCCACCGCGGGCTGCCGGGGTGGTGCGTCGGTCCAGAACGGCGGCGGCGGGCGGGGCGCGGGTGGCAACCGTACGTCCGGTCACTCCTCCGTCCTCGGCGGCAACCAGATCGTCGCTCCGATCACCGCTCCGATCAACATCTGCGGCAACTCCGTCGCCGTGCTCGGTGAGGCGTTCTCCGGGTGCCGTGGCGGCGCGCACGTCAAGGGTGGCGGTGGCGGCAACGGCTACAACGGGAACGGCCCGCGACGCGGCCCCGGGGCAGGCGGCAACCTCACCGACGGGCGCCACAGCATCCTCGGCGGCAACCAGATCATCGCCCCGATCACGGCGCCGATCAACGTCTGCGGCAACGCCGTCGGCAACGGCAGCGCGGGCTGCGAGGGCGGCATCAGCGTCCCGCCCGCCGGTCGTGGGGGCGGCGCGGGTGGCAACCGCACGTCCGGGCACTCCTCGGTGCTCGGGGGCAACCAGATCGTCGCTCCGATCACGGCGCCGATCAACGTGTGCGGCAACTCCGTCGCCGTGCTCGGTGAGGCGTTCTCCGGGTGCCGTGGCGGCGCTTCGGTGAAGGGCGGCGGGGGTCGCGGCGCGGGCGGCAACCTCACCGACGGGCGCCACAGCATCCTCGGCGGCAACCAGATCGTCGCCCCGATCACGGCGCCGATCAACGTCTGCGGCAACGCGGTGGCCGTCCTCGGCGACGCCGCGGCGGGTTGCCTGGGCGGCGCTCACGCGGGCGGCGGCAACGGCGGCAACGGCGGTCAGGGAGGGTACGGTCACTGGGCGCGCAGCTCGGGCCAGGTTTCCGGCGCCAGGCCAGCCGGTCACGGTCTGCTCTCCGAGACGCCCCTCCTTTCGGCCCTCCAGGGAGAGCGCGCGGCGGGCGACCTGACCCGTCAGTCCGGCGGCACGGGCGACCTGAACCGACGGTCCGGTGAGGCGAGTGAGCTGACGCGCGGGTCCGGTGAGGCGCTTCCGGTCGGCGGGCTGGGGAAGGCGCTCGGCCTGCCCGAGCTCCCGGCGACGCCGGGCCGCGCCGATGGGGTCCAGAAGCCGCAGGCGCCCGCGGCCGACAGCCCGCTCGGGCCCGTGGGCAAGGTTCTTTCCGGTACCCCGGCCTCCGGCGTCGTCAACGGCTCGATGACCCGCGACCTGCCGGTCAACACGGGCCTGATGAGCGCCGAGCAGCCGCTGGGTGTCACGGGCATGAACGCCGGCTCGCTGGCGGCCCTTCTCGTGGGCGCCCTGTTCGCCGTCTCGGCCACCCTGTTCGCCGGCACTCGTCGTCTCCGCCTGCGCCGGAAGTGAGCCGACTAGCTGTGGCTCCAGATCGTTCGCCGTGACCCAACGGCCGATCGCAGACCCTCCGCCGTGATATCACGGCGGAGCCATAGACGCTTCGCCGCCGCGAGAACGGCCGCGGTCCTGGGCCGCTGAGCTGGACTCGCGCGGCGAAGCACAGATGCTTTGCCCGTTCCGGGGGCGCGGCCCGGAGCGGGCAAAGCCATGTCCGGGGGGGTTACAGTGGGGCCGACGGAGATTACAGTGTGCTGGCCACTCGTAGGATCTTGCGGCGCAGCCGTACGTACCGACGGCCATCGGGATACAGCCGCAGGAGGTCCAGCTCCCAATGTCCGTATTCGGCATGCTCAGTAAGAACCCTGCGGGCGGTTTCCCGCGTGGTCCCGCGCGGGAGGTACAGGTCCAAATAGGAGTACTCGAGCACAGCGGTTAGTCTCCGAAGGGTGTGCAAGGGGACGCTGGCACTCTCTGGGCTCTATTCTGCGTCCTCGTGGGTATCGGGTCCAGGTAGGTGAACACCGGTAAGTGACCGGGTAGTCCGACGGGTTACCTTCATGCCTGTGACGGATCAACCGGGGCGCCGCCTAGGCGCTTCGTGCGTGATCGGCAGGAGAACGACAGCGAACAGCGAGGTAGGAAGCAGCGTGCCAGCCAACAACGGCAACGCCGGCGGAACCCGCCTGGTGATCGTCGAGTCGCCCGCGAAGGCGAAGACGATCGCCGGGTACCTCGGGCGCGGCTATATCGTGGAGTCCAGCATCGGCCATATTCGGGATTTGCCCGAAAAGGCCGACGACATCCCCGAGAGGTACAAGGGCGAGGCATGGGCCCGCCTCGGGGTCAACGTGGACCACGAGTTCGAGCCTCTCTACGTTGTCAACCCGGACAAGAAATCGCAGGTGTCCAAGCTCAAGCAGCTTCTCAAGGACGCCGACGAGCTCTATCTCGCCACTGACGAGGACCGCGAGGGCGAGGCGATCGCCTGGCACCTGCAGGAGGTGCTGAAGCCCAAGGTCCCCGTGCACCGCATGGTGTTCCACGAGATCACGCCCCAGGCCATCCGCGAGGCGGTCTCTAACCCGCGTGCCCTGAACCTCCGCCTGGTCGACGCGCAGGAGACCCGCCGCATCCTCGACAGGCTCTACGGCTACGAGGTCAGCCCGGTCCTGTGGAAGAAGGTCAAGCCCCGCCTGTCGGCCGGCCGCGTCCAGTCGGTGGCCACGAGGCTGGTCGTCGAGCGCGAGCGCGAGCGCATCGCGTTCACCTCGGCCGATTACTGGGACCTTCAGGCGCTCTTCGACACCGGCCGCGACGAGGACCCGAGGTCCTTCAACGCGACCCTGACCGGCGTGGACGGCCGCAGGGTCGCGCAGGGCCGCGACTTCGCCAGCACCGGCACGATCAAGAGCCCCGAGACCCTCCACCTCGACGAGCAGGCCGCACGCGCCCTGGCGCAGCGCCTGGAGGGCTCCGCCTATTCGGTCACGTCGGTCGAGAGCAAGCCGTACACACGCAAGCCGTACGCTCCCTTTCGGACGACGACCCTGCAGCAGGAGGCCAGCCGGAAGCTCGGCTTCTCCGCCAAGTACACGATGCAGGTCGCGCAGAAGCTGTACGAGAACGGCTTCATCACCTACATGCGTACCGACAGCACGACGCTGTCCGAGACGGCGCTGACCGCCGCCAGGAACCAGGCCGTGCGGCTGTACGGCTCGGAGTACGTCCCGGACAAGCCCAGGGTGTACGCGAGCAAGGTCAAGAACGCCCAGGAGGCTCACGAGGCCATCAGGCCCTCTGGGGACGAGTTCCGCACGCCCGGCGAGACCGGCCTCACCCAGGACATGTTCCGGCTGTACGAGCTGATCTGGCAGCGCACGGTGGCCTCCCAGATGAAGGACGCCGTCGGCGAGTCGGTCAGCGTGCGCATCGGCGGCACCTCCAGCACCGGCGAGAACGTCGAGTTCAGCGCCTCCGGCCGCACGATCACGTTCTACGGCTTCCTGAAGGCGTACGTGGAGGGGGCGGACGACCCCTCGACCGCCCGTGACGACTCGGTGAGCCGGCTCCCCAACCTCGGCCAGGGCGACCCGCTGGCGGCCCTGGAGCTGGCGGCCGAGGGCCACTCGACCCGCCCGCCGTCCCGCTTCACCGAGGCGTCGCTGGTCAAGGAGCTGGAGGATCGCGAGATCGGCCGCCCGTCGACGTACGCGTCGATCATCGGCACGATCCTCGACCGGGGATACGTCTTCAAGAAGGGCACGGCGCTGGTGCCGTCCTTCCTGGCGTTCGCCGTGGTCAACCTGCTCGAACGGCACTTCGGCAACCTCGTCGACTACGACTTCACCGCCGAGATGGAGAAGGTACTCGACGACATCGCCAACGCCAGGGCCGAGCGGGTGCCCGAGCTGCGCCGGTTCTACTACGGCGAGCAGGGCGACGACGGCCTCAAGGAGCTGGTGAGCGACCTCGGGGACATCGACGCCCGCGAGATCAGCTCGTTCCCGATCAAGGGCACCGACATCGTGATCCGCGTCGGGCGGTACGGCCCCTACCTCGACCGCGACGGGGCACGCGTCAACGTCCCCGAGGACCTCGCGCCCGACGAGCTCACGGCCGAGAAGGCCGAGGAGCTGTTCAGCCAGCCGAGCGGCGAGCGTGAGCTGGGGGCCGACCCGGCCACCGGGCACATGATCGTGGCCAAGACCGGGCGTTTCGGGCCGTACGTGACCGAGTTGCTGCCCGAGGAGGAGCCTCCCGCCGACGGCAAGAAGAAGACCAAGAAGGTCGCGGCCAAGCCGCGTACGAGCTCCCTGCTCAAGTCGATGTCGCTGGACACCGTGTCGCTGGACGACGCGCTCAAGCTGCTGTCCTTGCCCCGAGTGCTGGGGGAGGTCGACGGCGAGGAGGTCACCGCGCAGAACGGCAGGTTCGGGCCGTACATCAAGAAGGGCACCGACTCACGCTCGCTGGCCTCGGAAGAGGAGCTCTTCACGGTCACGATCGAGCAGGCCAAGGAGCTGTTCGCCCAGCCCAAGCAGCGGGGACGGGGCCGTGCGGCCGCCGCCCCGCCGCTGCGGGAGCTCGGCGTGGACCCGGTCTCCAAGAAGCCGGTCGTGGTCAAGGAGGGCCGTTTCGGGCCATACGCGACCGACGGCGAGACCAACGCGTCGCTGCGCAAGGAAGACTCCGTGGAGGAGATCACGATCGAGCGCGCCGCCGAGCTCCTCGCGGAGCGCCGCGCCCGCGGCCCGGCGCCGAAGCGCCCGCGCGCGAAGGCCGGCGCGAAGTCCTGACGCCCGTCTGAGGACGCCTCACGCTCGATGTGAGGCGTCCTCAGACGCGTTGAGAGCCTCCCAGCCCGGCGTCGTCGGCAGGCACGTAGAGATGTACGTCCTCAGGGGCGTCGTCGAGCGCTCAGGCGAACAGGGTCCGGCCCCAGTAGTCGCCGGCGTCGCGGAGTCCCGGCGGGCAGGCGAACAGGCCGCTGGAGACGTGCTTGATGTACTCGTTCAGGGAGTCCTTGCGGGCCAGCTCCATCTGGATGGGGACGAACTGCTTGTGCGGGTCCCGCTGGTAGGCGATGAAGAACAGCCCGGCGTCGAGCCGTCCGAGCCCGTCGGAGCCGTCCACGTAGTTGTAGCCCCGCCGGAGCAGGTGGGCGTTCCCGTGCGTCGAGGGGTGCGCGAGCCGTACGTGGGAGTCCATCGCGATGACCGGGGCGCCTTCGGGGTCCTTGGCGGCGAAGTCGAGCTGGTCGAACTCGTGCTTCTTGCCGAGCGGCGCGCCCTCGCCCTTGTCGCGGCCGAAGATCTGCTGCTGCTCGGACAGGGAGGTCCTGTCCCAGGTCTCGATGTTCATGCGGATCTTGCGCGTGACCATGTAGCTGCCGCCGTCCATCCACGCGGGCCCGTCCCCGGGTGCGGCCCACAGCTGCTGCCTGAGCAGGGCGGCGTCTTCGAGCTTGAGGTTGTTGGTGCCGTCCTTGAAGCCCATCAGGTTGCGCGGGGTGGCCTGCGCGCGCGAGGTCGAGGACGTACGGCCGAAGCCGAGCTGCGACCAGCGGATCGACACCTTGCCGAAGCCGATCCTCGCCAGGTTGCGTACCGCGTGCACCGCGACCTGCGGGTCGTGGGCGCAGGCCTGGACGCAGATGTCGCCGCCGGAGATCTCGGCGAGGAGGTCCTCGCCGGGGAACTTCGGCAGGTCGGCCAGGGCGGCGGGTCTCTTGCTCGCGAGCCCGAAGCGGGCGTCGAAGAGCGACGGCCCGAAGCCGATGGTGATGGTGAGCCCGGAGGCGGGCAGGCCGAGCGCCTCGCCGGTGTCGTCCGGCGGGGCCTCGATCGCGCCGCCGACGGCGCCGAACGTCCCCGCGTCCTTGCCCTGGGTCATCCGAGCCGCCGCCGCGGTCCACTCCTGGAGCAGGTCGACCAGCTCGGCGCGCTTCTTGGTGATGACGTCGAAGCTGACGAAGTGCAGGCGGTCCTGGGCGGGGGTGACGATGCCGGCCTGGTGCTCGCCGTAGAACGGCACGGGATCGGAGGCGGAGGCCGCGGCGGCGGGCGCCGCGCCCTCCAGCACGGAGTGGGTGGCGAATGCCCCCACACCGACGGCGGCCACGCCGGCCGCCCCCATCCCGAACAGCCTGCGGCGGTTGATCTGCGTCACTTCGCCTCCTCGCCCGTTTGCGGTCTCGAACCTGCGGCCCTGCCCGTACGCGGTCCCGCGGTGGGACGGGGCCGGCTCACTGGGCCACCACTGCGGCCACCTTGCTGATCGGCTCCGCGAGGGCGTTGATGGCATCGGACAGTTCCTTGAGGTCGGCCTTGGACAGCTCGGTGTGGAGCTTCCAGCCGTCGCCCGACCTGTGCTTGGCCAGGGTGTCCTCGGCCGCCGCGAACTTCTCGTCCAGCGTCTTGGCGAGGTCGGGGGCGCGCTCGTCCAGGACCGGGCGAAGGGCGGAGACCGCCGCCTGCGACCCTTCGAGGTTGGCGGCGAAGTCCCACAGGTCGGTGTGCGAGTAGCGGTCCTCCTCGCCGGTGATCTTGCCGGTGGCGACCTCGTCGAGGAGCTCCTTGGCGCCGCTCGCCAGCTTGAGGGGGGCGACCTTCTCCGTGATCGACCTCGCGACGATCTCCTTCACGTCGGCCATCAGCTTGTCCGCGATCGGACCGTCCTTGCTGATGTCCTTCGTGACCCACAGGTCCTTTTCGATCTTGTGGAATCCGGTCCACTCCTCGCCCTTGGCCAGATCGCCCTCGCGGGCGTCGATGGCGGGGTCGAGGTCGCCGAAGCTCTCGGCGACGGGCTCGATGCGCTCCCAGTACGTGCGGGCGATCGGGAACAGCGCCTTGGCCTTGTCGATGTCGCCAGCCTTGACGGCGTCCACGAACTCCTGGGTCTTGACCAGCAGGGTTTCGCTCTGGCTCTTCACGTACCGCTGGTAGTCGGTGGTCGCCTTGGCGAGCTTGGCGTCGTCGGTGAGCGGTACGGCCGCGCCGGTGACCTTCAGCGGGTTGCGGATGCCC
Organism: Sphaerisporangium sp. NPDC049002; assembly: GCF_040649355.1. Taxonomy (NCBI): domain Bacteria; kingdom Bacillati; phylum Actinomycetota; class Actinomycetes; order Streptosporangiales; family Streptosporangiaceae; genus Sphaerisporangium; species Sphaerisporangium sp. NPDC049002. Next base: position 8,285 of record NZ_JBEZFH010000156.1, read on the forward strand.
TTGCCGATCATGCCGGGCTTGCAGGCCGCCTCGTACGCGCCCGCGGGCAGCTCGATGAGGACCTCGCGGGTGAGCCCGGGGACGATGTTCTCCACCTCGCCCATGACGCGGTCACCGGCGGCGTACACGTAGAACTCGGTGACCTTGCTGCCCCCGTTGGTGACGGAGAACGTCGAGGTGCCGGCGGGCAGGGCGGCCGTGGAGACCTTGCAGTCGGTGTCGGAGGCGGCGACTGTGATCTTGCCGGGCTTGCCGGAGGACTGGGCGGCCGTGTCATCCCCGCCGCTCGTCGACGAGCAGGCGGTGAGCCCCGCCAGGGCCAGCGCGCCTGCGGTGAGGGCAAGGGGGGTACGCATGGTTCTCCAGTTCGGGTCGACCGGGGTCGCATCTATCGAGGTCATGAGGGAGGAAAGGGGTCAGGAGGAGGTGGACGCGGCGGCCGCGGACGGCGCGCGTGAGGCGCCGGGTCCCTTGCGGGAAGGCACGATGAACAGCAACAGCACCGGCACGAGGTAGGCCACCCAGGCGATGGTCTCCAGGATGCTGGGCTGCGGGGTGAAGTTGAAGATGCCGCTGAGCAGGGTCGTGTACCAGGCGTCGGGCGGCAGGGCGCTCGTCAGGTCGAAGGCCGGAGTGTCCAGCACACGGACCACGCCGGCCTCGATGAGGTCGTGCACGCCGTACTTGAAGATGCCCGCGGCCACCACGATCAGCAGCAGGCCGGTCCAGGTGAAGAACTTGCCGAGGTTGATGCGCAGCGCGCTCGCGTACAGCGCCCAGCCGAGCGCGATCGAGGTGGCGAGGCCGAGGGAGATGCCGATGAGCGGGGTGGAGCTGGTGGTCGCGCCCTGGGCGGCGGCGAAGAACAGCAGCGCGGTCTCCAGCCCCTCGCGCGCCACCGCGAGGAAGGCCATGACGACGACGGCCCCGGCGCCGAGGTTCAGCGCGTCGCTGAGCTTCGCGCGCAGGTCGCCGGACAGGCGCCGGGCGGCCGTACGCATCCAGAAGATCATGAAGGTGACGAACACCGTTGCGGCGAGCGACGCGATCGCGTCGAACAGCTCGTGCTGGCGCGAGTCGAGCTGTGCGGCGGTGAAGGTGAGCAGCGCGCCGAACGAGACCGACAGGGCCACGGCCGCGGCGACCCCGATCCACACGAGCGGCAGCCTGTCGCGGCGGTCGCTCTTCACCAGGAAGGCGACAAGGATGGAGACGACAAGGGTCGCTTCGAGGCCCTCTCTCAGACCGATGAGGTAACTCGCGAACACTGTGGTCTCCCTGATGCTTGCCTTAGCCTTGCCTAAATTAGGACAGGGTTACCTTATCGTTGGCAAGAGGGTGGCCTGTAGTGGGCACCGTCTTTGTCGCGATTCCTCGCGTCCGGGTTACTTTCGGGGTGTCGCCAGGCACAGGGCCGTCGCCCCTCTGGTGACCGCTGGGTGGTCTTCGCCGGCAAGGTTGTCCGCTTCGGGCGTCCCGCCAATGCGGGATCAATCTGACCTTTCCCTGCATGTCGCCTGCGAGAGGCGCCGGGTAGGTAATACGCTCGGGAGAGGAGCGGGCAGGCGATTCGGTCCTGCCTTCGATCCGCCCCAGCCCAGCGAGCACCTGGATACGCTGACATCATGACCACCTCCGGCCGGTCCGCTACGCGTCGTAAATCCCCGCACGTGCTGGCGAACGCACCATTTCGTCGGCTCTGGACGGCCATGGCGGTCTGCAGCCTGGGCGACTGGCTGAACATCATCGCGATCACGGCCTTCGCCGCGTACCTCACCAGGAACTCCGGCTACCAGGCGCAGAGCCTCGCCATCGGCGGCGTCTTCGTCGTCAAGATGCTGCCCGCCGTCGTGCTCGGGCCGCTCGCCGGCGCGTTCGCCGACCGGTTCGACCGGCGGCTCACGATGTTCTTCAGCGACCTGCTGCGGTTCGCCCTAGTGCTGTCGATCCCGCTGGTCAACAGCTACCAGTGGATCATCGTCGCCACGTTCCTCGTCGAGTGCGTGAACCTCTTCTGGGTGCCCGCCAAGGACGCGACCGTGCCCAACCTGGTGCCCAAAGAGCGGCTGGAGGAGGCCAACCAGCTCAACCTGCTGGTGACGTACGGCACGGCGCCGGTCGCCGCGGCGCTGTTCGCGGTGATCTCGGTGGTCGTCGAGGTGCTGGGCAAGGCCGTCCCGAGCATGGCCTGGGAGCCCGCGCATCCGGCGCTGGTCATCAACGCCCTGGCCTATCTGATCTCCGCGTTCCTGATCTTCACGCTCAAGAGCATCCCCAAGGGGCACACCACCCGGGTCTCCACGCCGTCGATGCTCAGGCAGATCGTCGAGGGCTGGCGGTACGTCGGCGCCAACCGCATGGTCCGCGGCCTGGTCATCGGCATGCTGGGGGCGTTCGCGGCGGGCGGCGCGGTCATCGGCATCGCCAAGGTGTACGTGGTCACGCTCGGCGGCGGGGACGCCGCGTACGGCATGGTCTTCGCCGCGGTGTTCGTCGGCATGGCCCTCGGCATCTTCTTCGGCCCCCGCCTGCTGAGCGAGCTGTCGCGGCGGCGCCTGTTCGGGCTCGCGATCATCACGGCCGGCATCGTGCTCGCCGCCACCGCGCTCATCCACAACCTGGTGATCGTGGTCATGCTGGTCGTCGTGCTCGGCGCGTGCGCGGGCATCGCGTGGATCATCGGGTACACGCTGATCGGCCTGGAAGTCGAAGACGGCATGCGCGGCCGCACGTTCTCCTTCCTGCAGTCGCTCGCCCGGGTCACCCTCCTCCTCGTGGTCGCCGTCGCCCCCGCCCTCGCCGGCCTGTTCGGCAAGCACCGGTTCACGATCGGCGCCGGGGTGGCCTACAACTTCGACGGCCCCAACCTCGTCATGCTGATCGGCGCCATCGTGGCGGTCGCCGTCGGCGTGCTCGCCCTGCGGCACATGGACGACCGGCGCCACGTGCCCATCGGGTCCGACCTGATGGCCGCCCTGCGCGGCGAGCGGTTCGTGCCCGAGACCGCCGAGCAGTCGCGCGGCCTGTTCATCGCCTTCGAGGGCGGCGAGGGGTCGGGCAAGACGACCCAGTCGCGGCTGGCCGCCATCTGGCTGCGCGACCAGGGCTTCGACGTCGTCCAGACCCGCGAGCCCGGCTCGACCAAGATCGGCATGCGGCTCCGGGCCATCCTGCTGGACGCCGCCCACCAGGGGCTTTCCGCCCGCGCCGAGACGTTGCTGTACGCGGCCGACCGCGCCGAGCACGTCGAGAAGGTCATCAGGCCCGCGCTCTACCGGGGGGCGATGGTCACCTGTGACCGGTACGTCGACTCCTCGCTGGCCTACCAGGGTGCCGGACGGGAACTGGAGGCGCAGGACGTCGCCAAGGTGAACTCCTGGGCCACGGGCGCGCTGGTGCCCGATCTCACCGTGCTGATCGACGTGCCGCCGTCGGTCGGGCTCGCCAGGCTGGGCTCGCCCGCCGACCGCATCGAGTCCGAGCCCCTGGAGTTCCACGAGCGGGTCCGCCGTGAGTTCCGGGCGCTGGCCGCCGCCGACCCCGACCGCTACCTGGTCGTCGACGGCCTCCAGACCCAGGAGGAGATCTCCCGGCTGATCCAGGACCGCGTCCGGGAGATCCTTCCCGATCCCGTCCCGCAGGAGACCGAGGCCATCACCGGCACGATGCCCGCCATCCGCGACTAACCTGGCCTGCGTGACAGTCTTCGACGACCTGGTGGGCCAGGAGCAGGCGGCGGCCGTGCTCCAGCGTGCCGCGGAGGCCGGTGCCGAGGCACTCGCGGGAGGGCGCGGCGCGGGCATGACCCACGCCTGGCTGTTCACGGGCCCGCCCGGATCGGGGCGCTCCGAGGCCGCTCAGGCCTTCGCCGCGGCCCTGCTCTGCCCCGACGGAGGCTGCGGCCACTGCGACCTGTGCCACCAGGTGAGCGTAGGCTCCCATCCCGACGTCGAGGTGGTACGTCCGCAGGGGTTGTCGTACAGCGTCAAGCAGACACGCGAGCTGGTGCTGCGGGCCTCGGGCGCTCCGACGCTCGGGCGGTGGCGGGTCATGCTGTTCGAGGACGCCGACCGGGCCACGGAGGCCGCCGCGAACGCCCTGCTCAAGGCCATCGAGGAGCCTCCGCCGCGCACGGTGTGGCTGCTGTGCTCGCCCTCTCCCGACGACATGGTGATCACCATCCGGTCGCGGTGCCGGGTCGTCACCCTGCGCACCCCGGCCACGGCGGCGATCGCCCACGTGCTGGCCACGCGCGACAACGTGCCGCCGGAGATGGCGCTGTTCGCCGCTCGGGCCACGCAGGGGCACGTCGGCCGGGCGCGACGGCTCGCCCTGGACGAGGAGGTACGCCGCCGCCGCGAGGCGGTGCTGTCGCTGCCGCGCTCGCTGACCGGCGTCGGCGAGTGCGTCGACGCCGCCGAGCGCCTGGTCAAGACCTCGTCGGAGGACGCGGAGGAGGCGACCACCCACCTCAACGAGTCCGAGACGACCGAGCTGCGCAAGATCTACGGCGAGGGGTCCACGGGCAAGGGGCTCAACAGGGGGCTCGTCCGCGGCGGAGCGGGCGCGATGAAGGACCTGGAGGACAAGCAGAAGTCACGGGCCACCCGCATCAAGCGCGACTCGCTCGACGTGGCGCTGCTCGACCTGGTCGCGTTCTACCGTGACGTGCTCGCCGTGCAGTTCGGGGCCCAAGTCGAGCTGTCCACCGAAGATCGCGGCCCGGACCTCGCCGCGCTGGCGCGATCGAGCTCGCCGGAGGACACCCTGCGGCGGATCGACGCGCTCATGCTCTGCCGCGAGCGTCTGGCCGCCAACGTGAACCCCCAGATCGCCGTCGAGGCGATGACCGTCTCCCTCTGGCGGCCAGGTTCGATGATCTGACGCCCATCCCCTGGCGGCTCCGCTCCTCGGGCGGCACGCTGGTGGCCGGTGTGGCGCCGGGGCGGGTATTGCCTTTCGGAAGCGATGTACGCGTAATGTGGGGCCCAAGCGCGCATCGGTTCGCGAGTGCGGTTGTGCGCGAGCGTGAGCCGTACCGGCGAGGAGGCTGAGGCGTTCCGTGGGCATGATCATGGCCGTGAGCTTCGCTCGCTACGGGAGGCTCTACTACCTCGATCCGGGCGGCCACAGTCCCAAGGTCGGCGACAAGGTGCTGGTCCCGACCGACGCCGGGCCCGAGGTGGCCGAGTGCGTGTGGGCGCCGCAGTGGGTCAGCGAGGACATCGACGGCCTGCCGGTCTGCGAGGGCATCGCCGACGAGGAGCACCTCGGCCGTGACGAGGGGAACCGTCGCCGGCGCGCCGAGGCCCGCAGCGTGTCCAAGCGCCTGATCAAGCGGCACGAGCTGCCCATGAAGATCGTCGGCGTCGACTACCTCGACGCCGACAACGTCTACACGGTGTACTTCTCCGCTCCGCACCGGGTCGACTTCCGCGCGCTCGTCCGGGACCTGGCCCGCAACCTGAGGGCCAGGGTCGAGTTACGGCAGATCGGGCCGCGTGACGAGGCGCGGTTGCAGGGCGGCATCGGCCCCTGCGGCCGTGACCTGTGCTGCGCGACCTTCCTCAAGGACTTCGAGCCCGTGTCGGTCCGCATGGCCAAGGACCAGGATCTCCCGGTCAATCCGCTGCGCATCGCCGGAGCCTGCGGGCGTCTGATGTGCTGCCTGAAGTACGAACACCCCTTGTACCAGGAGTTCCGCGCATCGGCGCCGCGCGTGGGGGTCGCGGTGGACACACCCGAAGGCCCGGGAACCGTCGTCGGGCACAATGTGCCTTCCGACTCGGTCGTGGTGCGGTTGAACGACGGGGGTCGCCGGTGCGCCTGCTCGCGAGCGAGCGTGTGCGCACCCCGCCTGCAGCACGATGCGAAGTACGGTGGGCAGGAATCCACTGAGGAGTGAAATCCCAGGTGGGCGGGGTAGTAACTAAGCGCCGCGTGGGTGATCAACCGGCCGGCGTTCCACAACGGGGGATAGGTGGTCGGCGCATGATGCGCTTTTCAGGCGCTAGCCGTACGGCTACCGCTCTTGTCGCGGCGATGCTGATCGCCTCGGGGTGCTCCGCCAAGGGAAACGCGGACCATCCGAGGGACGGATCGTCACCGGTCGATCCCCCGGCCGGCGCCGCCGCCACCCAGGCGCCCTCGGAGGCGCTCGCGCCCTTCTACACCCAGAAGATCGCCTGGACGCCCTGCAAGGACAACTTCCAGTGCGGTCACCTGAACGTCCCGCTCGACTACGCCAACCCCGGGGGCGAGCAGATCAAGATCAGCGTGGTGCGGCTCCCGGCCACGGGCGGCGAGCGCGTCGGCTCGATCCTGCTCAACCCGGGAGGGCCCGGGGGGTCCGGCATCGAGTACGCCCGCGCCGCCAAGACCGTGCTGAGCCCGGCCGTCCTGTCCCGGTTCGACACCGTGGGCTTCGACCCGCGAGGCGTCGGCGAGTCCTCGCCCGTCCGCTGCCTCACCGGTGCGCAACTGGACAAGTTCATCGGGCTCGACGGCACGCCCGACAACCCCGCCGAGGTCGCCGCGCTGGCGAGGGGGGCCAAGGAGTTCGCGGAGGGGTGCGAGGCCAAGTCGGCCAAGCTCCTGCCGCACGTCGGCACAGCCGACGCCGCTCGCGACATGGACGTCCTGCGGGCCGCCCTCGGCGACCAGGGACTGACCTACCTGGGCAAGTCGTACGGCACGTACCTGGGCGCGGTCTACGCGGACCTGTTCCCGAAGAAGGTCCGCGCCTTGGTGCTCGACGGGGCCATCGACCCCGCTCTCGCGCCGGTGCCGGACGTCAACGCCGCCCAGGCGCGCGGTTTCGAGGTGGCCTTCCGCTCGTTCCTGGACGACTGCTTCAAGGAGTCCTCGTGCCCGTTCTCCTCCAGGAACACCGACATGGCGCTGACGCAGCTCACGAACCTGTTGCAGGCCACCGACCAGCAGCCGCTGCGTAACAACACCGGCGACAGCCGCAAGATCGACGAGTCCTGGACGACGCTCGGCATCGTCACCGCGCTCTACGACAAGCGTTCGTGGCCGGTCCTGCGGGCCGCCCTCGGCCAGGCGTTCCGCGGCGACGGCACGACGTTGCTGAAGCTGGCCGACATCCTGGTCGACCGGCACCAGGACGGGACGTACTCCAACCAGACCGAGGCCAACATGGCCGTCAACTGCCTCGACCATCCGTACCCGCACAAGATCTCCGCGTACGAGGACGCCGCGCGGGCGGCGCAGAAGGAGTCGCCGCACTTCGGGGCGTACGTCATGTGGGGCTCGCTGCCGTGCGAATACTGGCCGGTCAAGCCGACGGGCACCAACAAGCCCCTCAAGGCCGCCGGTTCGCCCCCTATCATGGTCGTCGGCACCCAACGCGACCCGGCCACGCCGTACGAATGGGCGAAGTCCCTGGCCTCGGAGCTGAGCTCCGGCGTCCTGCTCAGCTACGACGGCGACGGCCACACCGCCTACCGCACCGGCTCCACCTGCATCGACGACGCCGTAGACCGCTACCTGGTCTCCTTGTCACCCCCGAGCAACGGCACCCTCTGCCCCAAGGTGACGTAGTTCAGGAGGGCGCGACCTGCGGACATTCCAGCGCCCCGGATGATCGGGGCCATCGACGACGGGGACTGGGTGGCACTGGCCTTCGAGCACATCGACGGCATCGAACCCGCGCAACCCCTGGACCACTTCCGAGCTGAGGCGAGTGCTCGCGCGGCTTACGGGCCTCGCGCAGAGGCCGACCCCCACGCCTGTGCCACTGTCGCACGAGCATCCCCGGCTGGGCGGATGGGCCGACGTCGCCGCGGATCGTGAACTACTGGGACTACTGCCGGAGCGGTCCCGGTGGGCGGCGGACAACCTGGCGCTACTCGTCAGCGCCGAACAGGAAGGGCATCGGTTCGCATACGGCGAATCCCTTGTTCACTTCGACCTGTTCCCGCACAACATCCTGCTTACCGACGACCACGTCTGGTTCGTCGACTGGCCCCACGCCAGGCTCGGCTCGCCGATCATCGACCTTGTCATCCTGCTGTCCAGCGTCGCGGCCGACCGCATCGATCCCGACCCTTTCCTCCAGGAGCACCCGATTGCCGCGGGACTCCCCCCACGCGCCGTCGACGGTGTCATCGCCGCCCATGCCGGCGCGTTCCTCGGCAGCGCCCTCCGCCCGGCACCGCCGGGACTGGAACCGATCGTCCAGACCAAACGCACGATCGGCCTGGCCACTCTCACCTGGCTCCAACAGCGTCTCGCCCGACGCGGCTGAACGTTCAGCCGGCGGCGGAGTCGCCGTCCAGCAGGGTCGAGCCTAGAGGGGTCAACGCGTGGAGGACCGCGCTGCCCATCCGGGTGGTCGCGATCAGTCCGGCGTTGCGCAGCACGGTCGTGTGCTCACTGGCGGACGCGCGGGAGATGGCGAGCCGTTCGGCCAAGGCGCTGGTCGTGGCCGGGTGCCGCAATGTGGCCAGGACGGCCGCCCGGGTGCGCCCGAGCAGGGGGCCGAGCGCGTCCCTCGCGGTGGCCGGCCGATCTCCGGCATACATCGGGTACACCAGTACGGCGGAGCGGCCGGGCCGGTACATGAAGAGGGGGCCGGGGGCGAAGTACGACGGGACCAGCAGCAGGCCGTACCCGCACAGCTGGACATCGTGTTCGCCCTGCATCTGGACATGCAGGACCGGTAGTTCCCAGCGGCAGTAAGCGCTCAGGGTCGCGAGCAGAGCGTCGTTTCCGCCGCGCAGCAGCGTCTCGGCGCGCAGGGCCCGGTCGGCGGCGGCCGTGTCGCGGATCAGCGGCCACCATGGCGCCAGCGATGAGGAGAAGTAGCCGTGCAGGTCGCCGGCGAAAGTCTGCCACGCGCCGGCTTCGCCGGAGGCCAATTCGCGTCTCCACGATCCGCCCACGCACAGGGAAAGCCGGGTCAGATCGGCTGCGAGCTGCTCGGCGGGGGTCTGCCTGGCCAGTTCCAGACCTGTGGACAGGTCGGCCGCGTCCGGCTGGAGAAGGAAGTCCGGCATGAATCCATGCGGGGGGACCACGTCCATCAGTGCTCCAGCGCGCCCCGTCAGGCTGCCGTTCACCAACCGGCGCCATTCCCGGACCTCCGGTCGTGACCAGCCCATGCTGGACGGCCCGCGTACGCTCAGGGCCGCTTCCTGCAACGCGTTCGGGGCTGGAGCGAAGGTGATCCGGCACAGATCGGCGGCGGTGAAGTGCAGGCGCATCATGTCGACTGATTCTTCTCCATATTTCCTTACTGGGAAGGCCTTTCGGTCAGGACCGAAACATGTTGTGGTTCCGTTCTGGCCGCGAAAGGCTCTGTCCGGAGGAGTACTTCTCCAGGCATCGGAGATGCGTTGAAGAACCTCATGCGTGCACTTCAGGACTATTGGAGGAATGCCATGCGCACTGTCATTCACCGACGGCTCGCGGGGGCGGCCGTCGCGGCCACGGCCCTTGTGGCGTCGGCCCTCTTCGCCGCGCCCGTGTCGGCGTCGGTGACCGCCGGATCGAGTATGAAGGTGTCGGCCCAGGTCACGGCCAACACGTGTGGCCTGCCGACCTCTGCCCGCCCGAACAGCAGCTTCATTGAGTCGTTCCCCGACTGCAACGACTGCAAGAAGATGGCGGCCTACGATCAGAAGACGTTCGGCGGCATTTTCTACTGCACTTACAACCCGCGCAACGGGCTGACCGACGAGCACCGCCAATACTGACCTTCCCGGCCGTAGGGCGAGCCCGGCTCCCTCTAGGGGGAGCCGGGCTCGGCGTCCTTTTCGTGAGCCATTGACGGGAACGGCGGCGAAGGTCGTCGGGATGGGGCGGCGGAACACCTTGGGGCGAAACACTTGCCGTGATCGGAATGTTTCAGACAGTTCATCTTGACGATTCCACAAACGTCGATGAAGCTGCTATTCGAGAGAGCGCTCTCTTGCGTGTTGCCGATCCGTCGCGCGCCTGCTCGGCCCTGCGTCCCTGGGCCGGCGCGTCTGGCGTCGTGCGCTGATCCCCGTCCACGTCAGGAGCTGCTATGCCACTGATGTCCCCCCCATCCCGTTCCGTGATCCAACGAGGGAGGCCCGCTTCCCTGATGGCCTTGCTGGCCGCCGTCGTGGTCGCGGTGATCAGCGGCATAGCCAGCTACGTGCTGCTGTCCAAGCAGCGAGACGCGGTGAGTGA
>NZ_JBEZFH010000157.1:0-18382 GCF_040649355.1 Sphaerisporangium sp. NPDC049002
GCCAGCCCGGCGGAGATGCCCGCGGCGACGCCGACCTCCAGGGCGACCGACAGCGCCACCTCCCAGGCGGAGGGGCCCACGGCAGAACCGCCGCCGGCCGGGGCGCGCGCCATGGATCAGGACGGCTCAGTTGAAGGGGTTGTCGTAGGTGCCGGTCCTGGTGCGCTCGCGGTAGACGTTGTTGTTGAAATCCGAGCCCACCAAGGTGAGGGTCACGTTCGCGACCGTGCCGCCGTTGTCCGCCTCGGCGGCCAGTGCCGTCGCGGTATAGAAGCCCCGAGGGCGGGTGACACGCTTCCTATCGTCTGAGATCGTTCCGCTGGTTCGAGATCAGAACCGGGTGTACGCCAATTCGGTCACCGTGCAGCCGGCGTCGACCACCGGGATGACGCGCCACTTGTCGAACGTCGTGCACGGGTGGGAGATGCCGAAGGCGATGAGGTCGCCCACCGCGAGCGGGCGGCCGGCCGGTACGGCGAGATAGGCGTGCTGGTCGTTGACCGCGGTCACCTTTATCTCGCCGTTGAGATCGGTGATCCGCCCGGTGCGGTCGCGCACCATGCGAGGGACCGGCAGTCCGTCGTCCGCCGAGGCATCCCGGCGGCCGAGCCCGGCCACCACCAGCGTCGGCTCGGGGCGCGACAGCACCGGCGCCCAGACCAGCAGCGCTTGGCGGAGCCGGTACGGGGCGCGTGGCCGGGCGCCGAACGGCGAGGTCGCGTCGTAGCCGCCGGCGTCATGGGTGACATAGCACCCGCTGCGCAGCACGGTCTGGTAGGGCGTGCCGCCGAGGGCCGCCGGCAGCCGCCGCACCACTCGGTCGAAGTAGGCGCTGCCGCCCACGGTGACGATCGGTGGTGATCCCGCGTCGAGCAGCCCGTCCGCGTACGCGCTACGAGCCACGCCGGACAGCCGGTCGAGGAGCCGGTCGACCAGATCCAGGGTGCCGTCCAGGTCGGCCCCATGCAGGATGCCCTCAAAGGCGGAGAATCCGGCCATCGCCATCGGTCCCGCCGCTGTCTGGCGGGCCAGGGCGAGCGCGTCGCCGTCGTCGCGCAGACCCGTACGGCCACCGGCCACCCCGATTTCGACGAGGACCCGCAGCCGGCCGTGCCGGCTCGCGTCGATGCCGGCCTCCAGAGCGCGCAGTGCGGTCGGCGAATCGGCGTAGCAGTAAAGTTCGAGGTCGTCGTAGCCGGTCAGCAGCCCGTTGAGGAGCCGGAGCGAGCCGTGGTCGACGACGGGGTTGGCCAGCAGAAGGCGGCGCACGCCCATGTCCGCCACCGTCCGTGCCTGCCACGCGGTCGCCACGCTGATCGCCCAGGCCCCGGCGGCGAGCTGCCGTTCGATGATCTGCGGGCACATCGTCGTCTTGCCGTGCGGGGCCAGCAGCACGTCGTGGGCCGCGCAGTAGGCGGCCATGGTGGCGACGTTGTGCTCAAGCTCGTCCCGGAGCAGCACGGCGGTGGGCAGGGGGAACGTGCCGTCGAAGAGCTGGGCTCCGCGCGGGTCGGCGATGTCGGGCAGCCCTTTCGCGGGCCGCACCTTCGGCTCATCAAGCATGGCGTAACACCTTTCCCGGGCGGGCGGTGCGGACCACACCATCCCGGACGACGATCTGCCCCCCGACCACGGTCAGCGCGACCCCGACCGGCGCCTGCCGGGGCTCTTCGAAGGTGGCCCGATCAGCGACCACGGCCGAGTCGAACGCCACCAGGTCCGCGACGAATCCCGGGCGGATCCGCCCGCGGTCGCGCAGGCCGAGCCGGGCCGCCGGGGCGGCCGACATCTTGTGTACCGCGTCGGGCAGCGACAGCAGGCCGAGCTCGCGGACGTAACGCCCCAGTACCCGGGCGTTCGTCCCGTAGGCCCGCGGGTGCGGCTGGCCGGCGCCGGCACGCAGCGGCAACGCGTTGCCATCCGAGCCCACGATCGAAAGGGGATGCGCGAGGAACGCGGTCATGTCGGCCTCGGTGCGGTAGTGCAGTACCACCTGGGCGGCGCTGCCCAGCTCGACGCACAGATCGAGCAACACCTCCTCGGGCGGCTGCCTCCGGCGCCGGGCGACCTCGGCGATCGAGCTGCCGGGCAGGTCGTCGTGCGGTCCGGCGGCGGTGATCACGATGCGGTCCCAGTGCCAGGGGATGCCGCCGAAGAAGCCGGTGCGGATGTCGCGAAGCGCGCGCTGCCGCCACGCGTCGTCGGTGCGGTGGCGGCGCAGTGCGGCACTGCCACCCTCCTGCACCCACTCCGGCAGGTACTGCACCATCGCCGAGGAGGAGGCGGCGTAGGGGTAGACGTCGAAGGCCACGTCGAGACCCTGCGCCCTGGCGGCGTCGAAGCGGGCGAGCGCGTCGGCGGCGCGGCCCCAGTACGCCGGATCGTTCAGCGCGAGGTGGGAGAACTGCAGTCGCCCGCCGGTCAGCCGGGCCGTTTCGACGGCTTCGTCGACGGCCTCCAGTTCCCGGCCCGCCGAGGCCCGGGCGTGGGTGGCGTAGACGGCGTCGTGCCGGGCGCAGATCTCGACCAGCGCGGCCACCTCGCCGGGGTCGCCGAGCGAGGACGGCGTGTGGGTGAGCCCGGTGGACAGGCCGAACGCTCCGGCCGCGAGGACCGCGTCGAGCAGGCGCCGCATGCGCGCGACGTCTTCGGCGGTGGCCCTCCCGTACGGGTCGTCCATCGCGGCGATCCGCAGCGCGCCGTGCCCGGCGAGCACGGCGACGTTGATGGCCGGTCGCGCGTCGGTCAGCGCCTCGGCGTACCCGTCGAAGTCGGTCCAGGTGACCGGGGCGGGGCCGTCGCCCAGTCGTGCGAGGTGGTCGGTCAGCAGGTGGCGGCGGGCCGGATGCACCGGGAACGCCGAGTACCCGCAGTTGCCGACCACCTCGGTGGTCACGCCCTGCAGCGCCTTGCTCTCGCCCCGCGAGTCGAGGAGCAGGCTGACATCCGAATGGGTGTGGATGTCGATGAAGCCTGGGGCGAGGGTGAGCCCGGTCAGGTCGACCGTCTCGGCGGCCGTCGTGTCTTCCACCTGGGAGGCTCGCGGCGGTTCGAGGTGAGTGATCCGGTCCGACGTCACGCCGATGTCGAGCCGGCGCGGCGGCGCGCCGGTGCCGTCCAGCACGGTGGCACCGTGCAGCCACAGGTCGAAAGCCAATGGGGCCTCCCTCCGGGGATCACGCGAGCGCGTTGCCGAGCTCCGCGCACACCTCGGCCAAGCGCCGCCCCACCTTGGCCAAGGTCTCGTCGGTCATCCGCGAGGTGGGCGCGGAGATGCTGATCGCGGCGACCGGCCGGTCCTCGCCGTCCAGGATGGGCGCGGCCACGCAGCGGGAGCCGACCTCGTTCTCCTCGTCGTCAACGGCGTAACCGAGGTGGCGGAAGGTCGCGAGCTTCGCGAGCAGCGCGTCGGCCGAGCCGATGGTGTTGGGGGTGAGCGGTGACCAGTCGGCCTCGGCGAGCTGCTCGCGGGCCTCCTGTTCGGGCAGCCTGGCGAGGATCGCCTTACCCAGTGCCGTCGTGTGCACCTTGTCGCGCAGCGCGATCTGCACCGTCGTGCGCAGCCGCTGCACGCTCTCCAGCGCGTCGAGGTAGAGCACCTGGCCATGGCTGACCACGCCGAGGTTGACGGTCTCGCTGAACTCTTCGCTGAGCGACTGCATGGCCGGGCGAGCCAGCCGCACCAGGTCGGTGGAGTTCCGTGCCGCCCGGCTCAGGCCGTAGAGCGCGGGGCCGAGCGAGTACTCGCGGCGGACCTCGTCGCGCACCACGTATCCGTGCTGGTCGAGGGTCTTGAGGATCCGGTACGCGGCAGGCTTTGTGATCCCGGTCTGCTGGCACAGATGTGCCACGGTGCAAGGCGCGTCGGTCGCCATCCGGTCGAGGATGTCGAGTGCCTTGACGAGGACTCCAACTTCGTCGGAACGTCGTTCGCTGGTCACCGGTACCGACTCGCTCCCTTCAGGATTGGCCGTCCAGTCGTTGTCAAGTACGGCATGCGGAACTAGATTTCGCTTATCGTACAACACGGTGATCGGAAGGGCAAAGCCATGACTGTACGGATCGGACTGGGCGGAGTCTGGCAGGAGACGAACACTTTCACTCCCGAACCCACCACGCTGGCGGACTTCCGCCGTTATCAGTTGTTCGAGGGGCCGGAGCTGGTGGCCTCGCTGCGCGGTACGGGGACCGAGCTGGGCGGGGCCATCGACGCCGCCCGGCAGCGGTCGGCACGCCCGGTAGGGCTGCTCTTCGGCGCCGCCCTGCCCGCCGGCATGGTGCTGTCCCACGCGTTCGAGTCGATGCTGCGCCGGCTGGTCGCCAACGCCCGTGCCCAGCTGCCACTCGACGGTCTGGTGCTGTCCCTGCACGGCGCGATGGTGGTCGAGGGGCATCCGGACCCCGAGGCGGAGATCGTCACGGCGCTGCGCGCGGTCGTCGGCGACATCCCGATCGGAGCCACGCTGGACTACCACGCCAACGTCGGCGCGGCTCTGCCCAAGATCACCAACATCCTGGTCGGCTACCGGACCTATCCGCACGTCGACATGGCCGAGCGCGGCGCGGAGGCGATGACGGCCGTACTGCGCCTGCTGCGCCCGTCGCGGGCGGGGCGCCGTCCCGCGCGGCATCTGGAGAAGCTTCCGCTGCTCACCGTGCCTCCGGCACAGGAGGACGTGGCCGAGCCGATGCGGTCCATCCTCGACGCGACCGAGCGGTTGCGCGAGGAGCCCGGCGTCTGGGCCGCCAGCGCGCTACCCGGGTTCGCCTATGCCGAGAGCGGCCGGCTCGGGTTCGCGGTGTACCTCGCGGCGGAGACGCACGCGGCGCCGCGCGCCCGGGAACTGGCCGCCCACGTGTGGCGGGAGCGCGACGCCTTCTCCGCGCGACTGGCGAGCCCGGCCGACGCGGTGGCCGCGGTCGCCGCCACCCGAGGGCTGGGGCCCACCGTGCTCGTCGACGTCGCGGACAACGTGGGCGGCGGCTCGCCGGGCGACGGCACGGCGCTGCTCCACGCGTTGGACCAGGCCGGTGTCTCAGGCGCCGTCGCGGTCATCTGGGACCCGGCCTCGGTCGCCGTGGCCCACGCGCGGTCCGCCGACCGGATGGAGCTGTGGGTGGGCGGCCACAGTGATCCGGCGATGGGTCCGCCGTTCCGCGCGTCCGGGCCGGTCCGCCGTTTCGGCCCGGTGTCCTACCTGCGCACCGGTTCGTACATGCGCGGCCAGCGGGTGGAGATGGGCCGGGTGGCGGTGATCGAGGCGTCGATCGGGACGATCGTCCTGACCGAGAACCGGGTGGTCCCCTTCGACGACGATCACCTGCGCGCACTGGGCATCGCGCCGCGGGCCGCCAGCGCGATCGTCGCCAAGGGGGCGATCGCCTGGAAGGCCGCGTTCGCCGGCTACGCGGCGCGGACCGTCTACGTCCGCACTCCGGGCTACTGCCCGGCCGCGCTCGATCAGCTCGACTACCGGTCGCGCCCGGCGCCGCTCTACCCACTGGAACGGAATCCGGCCTGGGAGGACGCGGTGGCCGCCGGGCTGAGATCGTGACGGGCTTCCGCGAACCGCCTGGTCACAACTCGGTACCAGTCGCAGGTCGCGACCCGCCGAGTGATTGACAGACCGTCCACGGCATTCCTAGCTTGGTCCGCATAGCAGAACAAGAGTCCGCATAGCGGACTAACCCTGAGGGGTAGCACAATGCCTGACCGAATCAAGGGCCTGGGCCAGATCAACCGGCGCGACTTGTTGCGCCTCAGCGTCATCACCGGAGCCGGCGTCGCCCTCGGCGCGCCACTGCTCAGCGCGTGCTCGGTCGACAGCGGCTCGGGCTCGGAGCCGAACTCGGGGGCGAGCTCGGGGTCGGGTGCCGCGAAGAAGGCGATCGGCAACGGCCTCACCGAGAAGAAGACGCTCGCGCCGTTCCAGTTCGGCGGCGCGGCGGGTGAGAAGCCCTCGATCCCGAAGCGGATCGCCTGGGCCAACACCTCCGACGCCGAGTTCTTCCTGCAGATCACGCGATCCATCGAGCTGGCGGCCACCTCGCGCGGGCTGGAGTTCGTGACGGCGATCGCCAACGACGACTCGGCCAAGAACATCGAGCAGATCGAGACCTTCCTGCAGCGCGGCATCGGCGCGCTGTGCATCCAGCCGCTGGACGCCAACGCCCAGGGGCCGCTGATGAAGCGCGCGATCGAGGCGGGCGCGGCCGTACTGTCACTGGTGACCCCGCCGAGCACCTCGCAGGCCGTCGCCGACCAGTACAAGGTCGGGAACACGCAGGGGCTGGCGGCCGCCAAGTACATCACCGAGAAGCTGGGCGGCAAGGCCAACGTCGTCTACTTCAACCTCGACACCATCGAAGTGCTCAAGGCCCGGCACCAGGGCGTCCTGGACGGTCTGAAGACCGCGGGACCCGGCATGAAGATCGTCTCCGACGTCCAGCCACCGGCCCTCACGCAGGACGGCGGCTTCAAGGCGATGAACACCATCCTGCAGGCCCACCCCGAGGTCGACGTGATCCTCGGTGGCGACACGTTCTGCCTGGGCGCGCTGTCGGCGCTGCAGGCCGCGGGCAAGGACCGGCCGGAGATGTACCTGTCCGGGATCGACGGTGACGAGCAGGCACTGGCCGAGATCCGCAAGGGCGGGGCGTACAAGGCCAGCTTCGCCTTCGCCTACCCGCTGATGGGCTACGCCTGGGGCCAGTTCGCGGCGGACTGGATGGAGGGCAAGCCGATCCCCCAGGTCATGCAGTTCAACGCCATCGAGCTCAACTCGGCCGAGTCCATCGACAAGTACCAGGCCGACATGAAGGCGGTGGCCGACACCTGGAAGAACGCCGCCACGTACTTCACCCTCCTGGGCACCATCCGCTACCAGGAACGTGACCAGTTCATCAACTACGCCGCCTGACCCGTCGCCTGAGGGGTGCGTTTTGTCGATCAGTTCCGTGGTGGCGAACCGCCGCTATCTGGTACCCGGCGAGCCCAGCCGACGTAACGGGCTGGCCCTGCTCTGCGTCTTCCTGGTGGCCTACTTCGGATTCGCCTACGACAACTTCTTCACGGTCTCCAACGGCCTCACGATTCTGATGAACATCTCCGCGATAGCGATCGCGGCGGTTGGGGCGATGTTCCTGGTCGTCTCGGGCCATGTCGACCTGTCGGTCGGCGGCCAGTACGCGCTCATCTCGGTGGTCACCGCGCGCTTCGCCCAGGACCAGGGCAACGTCTGGGGCGCGGTGCTGGCCGGGCTGGTCGCCGGGCTGATTCTAGGCCTGATCAACGGGATCCTCGTGAAGTACATGAAGATCTCGCCGCTCATCGTGACGCTGGGCACCATGGCGGTCTTCAAGGGACTGGCGTACCTGGTCAGTGAGGGCAAGTCGGTGTTCGGCTTCTCCGACGCCTTCATCTTCCTCGGCCGGGCCCGGATCGACAGCGTTCCGCTGCCGGTCATCATCGCCACGGTCGTCTTCGTCGCCGGCGGCTTCTGGCTGCTGCGCACGGCCACCGGCCTGCGCTTGTTCGCCATCGGCGGCAACCAGCAGGCGGCCCGGCTGACCGGGATAGACGTCGACTGGCTGGTCGTCAGGCTGTACGTGCTCAACGGGCTGTTGATGGGGGTCGTCGCGGTGCTGACCACCGCCCGGCTGGGCAGCGGCACCCCGCAGATCGGCATCGCCTTCGAGCTGGACGTGCTCACCGCCGTCATCCTCGGCGGCGTCGGGTTCGCCGGCGGCAGCGGGCACCCGGCCGGAGTCTTCGTCGGCGTCGCCACCATCGGCATCCTCAGCTCCGGTCTGATCTTCGCGGGGCTCGCGGACTGGTGGCAGCAGATCAGCAAGGGGCTGGTGCTGCTGCTGGCCCTCGGCGCCGACCAGATCGCCGAGCACAGGCGGGCGCGTTCGGCGCGCACCGACACGCCCACCGAGGCGGGCGAGCCGGTGGCGGCGGGCGGGTCACCGCCCACGGACGCCGACGACGAGTACGGCCTGGGTGTGCCGCGGACCCGTGAGCCGGGCGAGGTGGTGCTCGCCACGACCGGCCTGTCCCGCCGGTTCGGGCCGGTGTACGCACTGCGCGACGGCACGTTCTCGGTGCGCGGCGGCGAGGTCGTCTGCATCGTCGGTGACAACGGCGCCGGCAAGTCGACGCTGATCAAACTCGTCTCGGGCGTCTACAAGCCGGACGCCGGCCGTATCGAGCTGGAGGGGCGGCCGGTCGAGTTCAGCGGCCCGATCGACGCCCGCCGCGCCGGCATCGAGACGGTGCACCAGGATCTGGCGGTCTGCCCGAATCTGGGGGTGGCACACAACATGATCTTGGGCGACGAACCCAGGCGCCGGATGTTCGGTGTGATCCCGGTACGCGACGACGCCGGCGCGGTCGCCCGGACCAGGACGCGGCTGGCGTCCCTGGGCATCACGCTGACCGACATGAACCGGTCGGTGGGACGGCTGTCCGGCGGCCAGCGCCAGTCGGTCGCGATCGCCCGGGCCATGAAGGACAACGTCAAACTGGTCATCCTGGACGAGCCCACCGCGGCGCTGGGCGTCACGCAGACCCGCAACGTGCTGCGCATCGCCCGGCAGGCGGCCGAGAACGGCGCCGGGGTGATCCTGATCAGCCACGACATCCGCACCGTGTTCGCGGTCGCGGACCGGGTGGTGGTGCTGCGGCTGGGCCGGGTGGTCTACGACGACTCGGTCGACCGGATAACCCATACACGGCTGCTGCATCTGATGGCCGGCCTGGAGGACGTCGACGTCGACGGCTCCGCCGCCAGGTCGGGGAAGTGACATGGCGATGGACGACTTCGACCTGACAGGGCGCCGGGTGCTGGTCACCGGTGGCGGGGACGGGCTCGGGCGGCAGATGACCGAGGCGTTCGTGGACGCGGGCGCCAGCGTGGTCATCTGCGGGCGCCGGCTGGAACCGCTGCGGCGCACCGCCGACGAGCTGGCCGACCGGGGTACGGTCCGGCCGATCCGCGCCGACGTGACAGAACCCGCCGACGTGGACGCCCTGGTCGCCTCCGCCGGCGAGATCGACGTGCTGGTCAACAACGCGGGACTGGCGCACCGGACACCCTGGCAGGAGGTCCGCTCCGAGGAGTGGCGCCGGATCATGACGCTCAACGTGGAGGCGCCGTTCTGGCTCTGCCAGCGGTTCGTACCCGGCATGATCGAACGCGGCTGGGGCCGGGTGATCAACGTCGCCTCGGTGTACGGGCTGGTCGCCGGGGACGCCTCCCGATATCCGGGCCTCGGCCTGGACATCGCGTCCTACTTCGCCAGCAAGCACGCCGTCATCGGGATGACCAGATTCCTGGCCGCCGAGGTGGCGCCTACCGGGGTGACGGTCAACGCGCTGTGCCCCGGAATGTTCCCCAGCCCCGCCAACGACGACGCGCTACGGCCCGAGGTGATCGCGGCGCTGTCCGACGGCACCCCGATGCGCCGGCTCGGCACCGACCGGGAACTGCGCTCGGCCGTCCTGTTCCTCGCGGCTCCCTCTTCCTCCTTCGTCACCGGGCAGAGCCTGGTGGTCGACGGAGGGTGGACGACCTGGTGAAGGAGAGACCGATGGAATTCGACGAGTCACGAGCACGGGTCGACCAGGCCTCCGCGGTGGTCGCGGGTGGGGTGAACAGCGCCTTCCGGCTCGGAGTCCGCCCCCATCCGCTGGTCTTCGCGTCGGCGGACGGGCCGATCCTGACCGATGCCGACGGCAACCGGCTGATCGACTACTTCCTCGGCATGGGGCCGATGCTGCTCGGGCACCGGCCGCCGGCCGTCGTGGAGGCCGCGCGGGCGCAGCTCGACCGCAGCATCCTCGTCGCCGGGCAGACCGACCTGGAGTACGCCGCCGCGCGACTGCTCGTGGAACTGGTGCCCTCCGCCGAGCTGGTGCGCTTCTCGGTCTCCGGCAGCGAGGCGGTACAGGCCGCGCTGCGGGTGGCGCGGGCGGCCACCGGGCGCTCGGCGGTGGTCAAGTTCGAGGGCCACTACCACGGCTGGTTCGACAATGTCCTGTGGAGCGTGGCACCCGACCTCTCCTCCGCCGGCCCGCCCGAGGCGCCGGTACCGGTACCCGGATCGGCCGGCCAGATCCCCGACCCGAACGTCTCCGTACTGCCCTGGAACGACGCCGGCGCGCTACGCGAGCGGCTCGCCTCCGGCGACGTGGCCGCCGTCATCATGGAGCCGGTCATGTTCAACAACGCCGGTATCCTCCCGGTTCCGGGATACCTCGAAGCGGTCCGCGAGGCCTGCGACGCGGCGGGTACCGTGCTCATCTTCGACGAGGTGATCACCGGTTTCCGGGTGGCCCCGGGCGGCGCGCAGCAACTGCTCGGCGTGCTGCCCGACCTGACCATCCTCGGCAAGGCACTGGCCAGCGGGTTCCCGGTGGCCGCGGTGGTGGGCCGGCGGCGGTACATGAACCTGATCGCCGATCGGCGGGTGCTGCACGGCGGCACGTACAACACCCAGTCCGTCGCGATGGCCGCCACGCTCGCCACCCTGACCGAGATCCGGAACGGCACGCCGTACCGGCGGATCGACCCGACCGGCACCCGGCTGATGGCGGGGCTGAGCAAGGAGTTCGCCGACGCGGGGGTGGACGCGCGGATCGTCGGCTATCCGGCCGTGTTCCAGGTGCGGTTCGGCACCGTGCGACCGCGCGACTATCGCGAGGCGCAGCAGGCCGACAACGCCCGGTACGCCGACTTCGCGGCGGCGCTGCTGCGCCACGGCGTGCGGGTGCTGCCCAGAGGCACCTGGTTCGTGTCCGCCGCGCACGAGGACAGCCATGTAGACGCCACCCTCGACGCGGTCCGCGCGGTGCTGACCGACTCCGGACCAGGAAGGACCGTCTCTTGAAGATCGTCGACATTCGGGCCACCCCGGTGACCGTGCCGCTGCGCCGCCCGCTGCGCTGGTCCTTCGGCGTCGAGGTTTCCACCACCCGTACCATCGTCGAGCTCATCACCGACGAGGGGCTGGTCGGCATCGGCGAGACCCGGGGTGGCGAGGAGGTGGTGCGCGCCCTCATGCTGCACCGCGACCTGTTCATCGGAGTCGATCCGATGGAGGTGTGGCGGATCACCCGCCGCTTCAGCGTCTTCCGGATGACCAGCGAGCAGCTGGCGCTGGTGGGCGCCGCGAAGCTGGCCGGCGCCGCGGTCGAGATGGCCTGCTGGGACTTGGTCGGCAAGGCCCTGGGCAAGCGGTGCGGAGACCTGTGGGGTGGCATCGAAACCGAACAGGTGGAGTTCGCCGCGTACGTCTTCTACCGCTACGCCTCCGCGGGCGAGATCGGCAACGGGGACCACCCCGAGGACGCCGTCGACCACGCCGAGGAGCTGTTCGACACCTACGGCTTCCGCGACATCAAGTTCAAGAACGGGGTGCTGCATCCGGACCAGGAGATCGAGTCGGTCCGGATGATGCGCGAGCGGCTCGGTTCGCGGCTGCGGTACCTGCGGATCGATCCCAACGCGGTGTGGTCGGTGCAGACCAGCATCCGGGTGCTCAACGAGCTGGCCGACTACAGCCTGGAGTTCTGCGAGGATCCGACCTGGGGGATCGAGGGGATGTCGCTGGTGCGGGAGCGCACCCCCGTCCCGCTGGCCACCAACATGTGCTGCGTCACCTTCGAGCAGATCCCGCTGTCGGTACGGTCGCGCGCGGTCGACGTGATCCTCGGCGACGTCCACTTCTGGGGCGGCCCCAGCTCGGTGCTGCAACTGGCGAAGGTGTGCGAGACGTTCAACCTCGGGATGAGCCTGCACAGCGACCGCGAGCTGGGCATCTCCACCGCCGCGGTGCTGCACGTCGCGGCCGCGGAGACGATGGTCAGCCACGCCATCGACTCCCACCTGCCAGAACAGGCCGACGACATCATCACCACTCCGTTCACCTTCCGCGACGGGCGGATCCCGGTGCCGACCGGCCCCGGACTCGGCGTGGAGATCGACCAGGACAAGTTGCGGTTCTACGCCGAATATCACCGCAAGGCCGGTGAGGGCAGCGAGTTCGCCGATTCCGCGCAGCCCGGGTTCCGCGCCAAGTTCCCGAGGTTCTGATGGCGGCGAGGCCATTGGCCGGCCGGGTGGCCGTGGTGACCGGGGCCGCGGGCGGCATCGGGCGGCGGATCGCGCTGCGGCTGGCCGCCGACGGAGCGGCGGTCGCGGTGAACTACCACCCGTCGGCCGGCGAGGAGACCACCGCCGAAGCGCTGGTCCGGCGGATCGGCTCCGCCGGTGGCCGGGCCGCCGCGATCCCCGCCGACGTGTCCGACCCCGGCCAGGTCGAGGACCTGGTGAACACGGCGCGCGACCGGCTCGGGCCGATATCGGCGCTGGTGTGCAACGCGGCGGTCTCGGTGGCCGCGCGGAGCGACTGGCGCGGGCTCACCGCCGAGGACTGGTCACGGGTGCTCGCGGTCAACGTCACCGGTGCCTTCCTGTGCGTTCAGGCCGCCTACCCGGACCTGGCCGGCAGTGGCCACGGTGCGGTGGTGGTGATGTCGTCGGTCACGCCGCTGCTCGGCCGTACCGGGAACCTGCACTACGTGACGTCCAAGGCCGCCCTGATCGGGCTGGCCCGGGCCCTGGCCCGGGAGTCCGGTCCTGACGGGGTGCGGGTCAATGCCATCGCGCCCGGTGCGATCCGTACCCCGGCGGAGTCCGTGTACGGCGACGAAGCCGAGCTGGCCGAGGCCATGTCGGCGGTCCAGGCGCTGCGCCGGCGAGGCGAACCGGCCGACGTGGCGGCGGCGGCGAGCTTTCTGCTCGGTGACGACGCGTCCTTCGTGACCGGGCAGCTGCTGGTCGTCGATGGTGGCTGGGTGATGCACTGATGCCGGTCAGGATCGCCGTCGCGAGTCTCATCCAGGAGACCAACACCTTCTCCCCGCGACCGTCCACATTGGACGACTTCGTGGCGCAGGGACTCTGGCTCGGCACCGAAGCCGCGGACCGGTCGGCCGGCACCAACACCGAGCTCGCCGGCGCGGTCCAGCGGATCGAGGAGGCAGGAGCCCGGCCGGTGCCGATCATGCGGGCCTGGGCGATGTCCGGCGGTGTCCTCGACGGAGACGGCTTCACCTCACTGCGACGCCTGCTGCTCGACGGCCTGGTCGCCGCCGGACCGGTCGACGCGCTGGTGCTCTGCCTGCACGGCGCGCTGGTCGCCGACGGCGAGGCCGCCGCCGACGCCGCGCTGGCCGAGAGCACGCGGGCGGTGCTCGCGCCCGGCGTTCCGCTGATCGTGACGCACGACCTGCACGCCAACGTGACCCTGCGGATCGTGCGCGCCGCCGACGCGCTGGTGGGCTTCCACACCTACCCGCACGTGGACCAGGGCGACACCGGACGGCGCGCCGCCGACCTCGCGCTACGTGCGGCGGTCGACGGGCTGCGGCCGGGCACGGTCCTGGCCAAGCGGCCCATGCTCGTGCCCGCCGAGTCGCAGGCCCTGTCCGACCCGCCGATGGCGCGGTTGCGCGCGATCGCCGACACGGCCACCGGCGGGCCGATCCTCGACGTGTCACTGTTCCCTGTGCAGCCCTGGCTGGACGTGCCCGAGCTGGGGTTCGGGGTCACGGTCACGCACAACGGCTCCCCCGGAGCCGCTTCCGCGGCCGGCGCGGTCGCCGAGCGGATCGCCGGCGAGGCATGGCACGACCGGGCCGGGTTCGCGGTGGAACCGGTACCGGTCGCCGAGGCCATCCGCCAGGCGCGCTCGCGTACCCGGCTGGGGCCGGTGCTGCTGGTCCAGTCCGCGGACTCGCCCACCGCGGGAGCCACCGCCGACAGCGCCGCCGTGATCGCCGCACTGCTGGAGCACGGCAGAGGCCTGCGGGCGTACGCGACGGTGGTGGACGCCCCGGCGGTGGCCGCGTGTTTCGCGGCGGGCCCCGGTGGCGCGGTCGACACCGCGGTGGGCGCGACCCTGGACGCCCGGTGGTCCACGCCGGCACCGCTGGCCGGGACCGTGCGGCGGCTGGGTACCGAACCGGTCATCCTGACCGGTGACTCCATGACCGGCCAGCCCGTCTCCATGGGTCGCTGGGCCACCGTGGACACCGGCGAAGGCCTGGTGGTGTTGGTGACCGAGCGCCCGGCACCGACCTTCGACCCCGCCGGATACCGGCACGCCGGGCTCGAACCAGCGGACGCGGACGCCGTCGTGGTCCGCTCGGCCACCATGTACCGGGCCGGATTCCGGGGTCTTCACGCCGGCGCGATCCTGCTCGACCTGCCGGGTGCCAGCACGCCCCGGCTCGACTACCTCGAATTCCGTCGCGCGCCACGACCGCTCTACCCCCTCGACGACGCGGCCCAGTCAGGAGGCGATCGATGAACAACGCACCGGCCCCGCTGCTGCTGGAGGACAACCGGGTACCGGTCTACTACTCGGGCGGCGAGCGGATCAGCGCGTTCCGCGGCGGCGGTTCCCGCGCCACCGGGCCCGAGGATTGGGTCGGATCGCTGTCCGCCCTGCCCGCCGCGCTTTTGCCGCCCGGGTATCCCCCGGACACCGGGGTCTCGCGTACCGAACACGGCTCGCTGCGCGAGCTGGTGGCGGCGAACCCGCAAGCCTGGCTGGGGCCGGAGTTCGCCGCCGCTAACGGGACGGAGACCGGCCTGCTGGTCAAGCTGCTCGACGCAGGCGAACGGCTGCCGGTGCACTGCCACCCGACGCGTGCCTTCGCCCAGGCGCACCTGGGCAGCCGGTTCGGCAAGACCGAGGGGTGGATCGTGCTGGCCGCCGCGCCCGGCGCCCGCGTCTGGCTCGGCATGCGTGACCACGTCGACGCCGAACAGATGCGGGGCTGGGTCGCCCGCCAGGACAGCACCGCGATGCTCGCCGCGATGAACGAGCTTCCGGTGACCGCCGGCCAGGTCTTCTACGTACCCGCCGGGCTGCCGCACGCCATCGGTGCCGGAGTGCTGGTGACCGAACTGCAGGAGCCGACGTCGTTCTCGGTGCTCGCCGAGCACGACGCGTTCGGGGTGGGGCCGGAGCCGGCGACGCTCGGACTGGGCTGGGACCTCGCGCTGACCTGCTTCGACCTGGGTGGCTATGCCGACCGGCTCGACGAGCTGACACCCGCGCCCCGTGACCTCCACTCCTCCTCGGGTGGCCGGCTGCGCAGCCTCTTCCCCGTTGACGCCGACGCCTACTTCCGCGCGTGGCAGGCGGAGTGCACCGAGGAGCAGGAGTTGCCGGTCACCGGCTTCTCCGTCCTCGTCGTCACCGGCGGCGCCGGAACGCTGTCCTGGGAAGGCGGCCGGACGCCGATCGAGTGCGGGCAGACGCTGGTCGTCCCCGCCGCGGCCGGACCGCTGCGGCTGCGGGGCGCGGTACGGGTGATCGCCTGCCTGCCTCCGGAGTCCTGATGGAGCTGGACGGCCTCCCCCGCCTCCCCGCGCGTTCCGTACGGGTCGTCGACAGCCGGTGCGAGCTGGCCGAGAGCCCGCTGTGGATGTCCGAGGCCGCGGGCCTGCGCTGGGTCGACGCGGTACGCGGCGAGCTGCACGCCCTGCGCCCCGGCGGGCACGAACGCTGGCCCGTCGCGGCCGGGGTGGTCAGCGCGGTCGCCGCCGAGACCGACGGCGGGCTGGTGCTCACCGTCGACGACCAGGTCCTGCGCCGTGCGGATGGGCCGGGCGTGCCGTCCACCGTGCTGGCGCGGCTCCCCGGCCGGCCCCCCGGGGAGCGGTTCAACGACGCGAAGGCCGGCCCGGACGGCCGGCTCTGGGCCGGTACGGTCTGTCCGGACCTGCCGGGTGCCGGCGCGCTGTGGTCGGTAGACCCGACCGGCGAGCTGTTCCCGCACTGGACCGGAATCAGCCACGGCAACGGCATCGCCTGGAGCCCGCGTGGCGATCTGTTGTTCTTCGTCGACAGCGGCGACGGAACCGTGTCCCGCGCCGCGTTCGACCGCGACGGCGGGGTTGGGGCGCCTGAGGTCATCGCCCGTGTGCCGCGCGCGGACGGCATTCCGGACGGCCTCGCCGTGGACGCGCGGGCCGACCTGTGGCTCGCCGTCTGGGGTGCGGGCTGCCTGGTACGGCTGCGCGCCGACGGCACGCCGACCGGGCGGGTCGAGCTGCCCGACCGCAACGTCACCTCGTGCGCCTTCGCCGGACGCGGCCTCGATCTGCTCGCGGTGACCACCGCCGCGGACGACGCCGACCCATCTCGCGGCGGGTCGGTCTACCTGCTCGACGTCGGCAGGCGAGGCGTCGCCGGTTACCTGTTCGGAGCGGTCGAGAAAAGGAGCGGTGACCTATGAGCATGCGGCAGGTGTGGATCACAGGGCCGGAACGGGTCGAGGTGCGCGAGGTGCCGATCCCCCGGCCGGCGGCGGGTGAGGTCCTGGTGCGCATGGCCTACGCCGGAATCTGCGGCTCGGACCTGCACACGCTGCGGCGCGGACATCCATGGCTGCCCTACCCGATCCCGCCGGGCCACGAGGCGTCCGGTGTCGTGGCCGAGGCCGGTCCCGGCACGACCGGGCACGCGGTGGGCGACGCCGTCTACCTCCGCCCGGCCCTGTACTGCGGGCGATGCTTCTACTGCCGGCGCGGCCGGCAGAACCTGTGCGCCGACCTGGTCGGGATCGGGTCGCATCGGCCCGGCGCGTTCGCCGACTTCTTCGCGGTCCCGCAGGCCGCGCTCGCGCCCGTACCCGCCGGTGTCTCCCTGGCGGCGGCCGCGATGACCGAGCCGCTGGCCACCGCGGTGCACGCCGTCGGCATGGCGGCCGGGCACGGCGGCCGGCTCGACGGATGCACGGTCGCCGTGCTGGGTGGCGGCACGATCGGGCAGTGCGTGCTGCTCGGGGCGCTCGACGCGGGCGCCGGTGCGGTGGCCGTCACCGACCCGGTCGCGGGCAAGCGGGCGCTGGCCACCCGGCTGGGCGCGGTGGCGGCCTTGGACGCGGCCGGCCCGGCGGTGGAAGCCGAACTCGCCGACGCTCTGGGGGGCCGGCCGGACGTGGTCTTCGACTGCGTGGCGACCGCGGGCTCGCTGGGCGCCGCGATCTCGCTGTCGGGTCGCGGTGGCAGCGTGGTCGTGGTGGGCGTGGGTCACGGGCCCTTGGAGGTCGCCATCGAGACCATCCAGGACCAGGAGATCCGTATCGCCGGCTCGGCCATGTACCTGCCGGACGACTTCACCGCGGCCGAGAGGCTCATCAGCGCCGGAGCGCCGGTCGACCGGCTCGTCACCTCGGTACGTCCGGTCGGCGACGCGCCGGACGCGCTGCGCGCGGCGGCCACCGGCGCCGAAGTGAAGATCCACCTGTCCGGGCCGGCCGCCGGATGACCAATGGAGGAGGAACCCGATGCGCGTAGCAACACCGGTGCTGTTCCAAGCACGTACCCCGCACCGCGTCGTCGAGCTGGACGTCGACGAACCCCGCGCGGGCGAGGTACGGGTACGGATGGCGGCCTCCGGGGTCTGCCACAGCTGCCTGTACGCGATGAACGGCCAGCACGCGGGGATCCCGATGCCGATCGTGCTGGGCGATGAGGGGGCAGGAGTGGTCGAATCGGTCGGCCCCGGCGTCACGTCGGTGGCCGAGGGCGACCATGTCATCGTTTCCTGGGCCCCCGGCTGTGACCGGTGCCGCACCTGCAGGCAGGGAGCGCCCGCCCTGTGCGCCGCCCAGCCGCCGCTGGGCCGGATGGCCGACGGCGCCACCCGGTTCCACATCGACGGCGCGGAGGTCTTCCATTACGGGCCGGCGACCAACGCGCCGCTGACCGTGCTGAACGAACGCGCCGTGGTCACCGTCGACCCGCGGATCCCGCTGGACCTGGCCGCGCTGATCGGGTGTGCCGGCGCCACCGGGGTGGGCGCGGTGCGCAACACCGCGCGTGTACGGGCCGGCGAGAGCATGGCGGTGGTCGGATGTGGCGGGGTCGGCATCAGCGCGCTGCACGCGGGCGCCCTGGCCGGCGCGTACCCGATCGTGGCCGTCGACGTGGTGCCCGCCAAGTTTCCCGCGCTCATGTCGCTCGGCGCCACGCATTGTGTGGACGCGACCGAGGACGACGCCGTCGCGCGCGTCCTTGAGATCACCGGCGGCGGGGCCGACTACGCGTTCGTCACCAGCAGTGCGCCGCCCGCGTTCCCGCTCGCGACGCGCGCTCTGGCCGCCCGGGGTACGTGCGTGCTGATCGCCGGGTATCCCGACGGTGCGACCCTCTCGTTCGACCCCGGACACCTGCTCAACGGGGAACGCCGGATCATCGCCTCCAAGTACGGCTCGTCGAATCCACCGGTCGACTTCCCCGATGATGTACCTGTCGGAGACGCGCCGGGCCGACTCCCAGAAGCGGCCGTCGCCGGG
>NZ_JBEZFH010000158.1:0-18276 GCF_040649355.1 Sphaerisporangium sp. NPDC049002
TCGACGAAGTACGCGCTGGCTCGGGAGGGCGCGCGAAGGCGGACGGCATGGACTGGAGGCGTATCTCGATGTCTGAGCACTGTGAGCACCGCCTGAGGCCGCGCCGGTCCCGGCGCGCGCAGATCACCCGCGGGCACGCCTACGGGCGGGCCGGCCGCACGAACTCGACCGCCCGCCAGGGGTGGTTCGCCCACCGCTGCGGGGTGAGCCGCTGCTGCCAGGTCTTCGTGCCGGCACGGCTCTCGCCCGAAGAGATGACCTGGAGAGGCGATGACTGAGCCCAGCAGGCTCGCCGTACGCAAGACGTACAAGCTGTACATCGGCGGGGCGTTCCCGCGTTCAGAGAGCGGAAGGTCCTACGTCGTGACCTCCTCGAAGGGGGACTTCCTCGCCAACGCCTCCCAGGCCTCGCGCAAGGACGCCCGCGACGCGGTGTCGGCCGCCCGCAAGGCGTTCCCCGGCTGGTCGGGCGCCACGGCGTACAACCGGGGGCAGATCCTCTACCGCGTCGCCGAGATGCTGGAGGGGCGCCGGGCCCAGTTCGTGTCCGAGCTGGTCGACGCCGACGGGGTGTCGGCGCGCAGGGCCGGGGAGCTGGTCGACGCGGCCGTCGACCGGCTGGTCTGGTACGCGGGCTGGTCGGACAAGATCGGAGCGGTGCGGGGCGCGGCGAACCCCGTCGCCGGGCCGTACTTCAACCTGTCCACCACCGAGCCGACCGGCGTCGTGGCGATCGTGGCTCCCCAGGAGGCGCCGCTTCTCGGCCTGATCTCGGTGATCGCCCCGGTGATCGTCACGGGCAACACCTGCGTGGCGGTGGCCTCCGAGCGGGCGCCGCTGCCGTCGATCACGCTGGCCGAGGTGCTGGCCACCTCCGACCTGCCGGGCGGCGTCGTCAACCTGCTCACGGGCAGGCCCGCCGAGCTCGCGCCGTGGCTGTCGTCCCACATGGACGTCAACGCGGTCGACCTCACGGGCTGCTCCGACGACCTGGCCGTGGCCTGCGAGCAGGACGCGGCCGAGAATCTCAAGCGCGTCCTGCGCCCGTCGGGGAAGACCGACTGGCTCGCCGACCCCGGCACCGGCCGGATGACCGCCTTCCTGGAGACCAAGACCGTCTGGCACCCCATCGGCATCTGACCCCACCGGCTCGCGGGATCAACCTGGCTTGCGCCGGTTGGTCCCCCGGGTCGGCGCGGCCGCGAGAGGGTCCTCGGGCCAGGGATGCTTCGGGTACCGGCCGCGCAGCTCGGCGCGCACCGCGCGGTAACCCTCGCGCCAGAAGGACGCCAGATCGGCGGTGACGGCGGCGGGCCTTCCCGCCGGGGACAGCAGGTGGATCACCAGCGGCACGCCGGCGACGCGGGGCGTCTCCTCCCAGCCGAACAGCTCCTGGAGCTTGGCCGCGAGCACCGGCTGGTCACCGGAGTAGTCCACCCGGATCCGTGACCCGGTGGGCACCGAGACCCGCTCGGGGGCCACCTCGTCGAGCCTGAGCTGCCACGTCAGCAGCCGCTTGAGTGCCGTGGCCACGTCCACCCGCGCGAGGTCGGAACGGCGGCGCAGGCGGGGCAGGTCCAGCCACCTCTCGGCGGCGGCGACCAGGCCCTCGTCGGAGACGTCCGGCCACGGCTCGCCCAGCACCCGGCGGCAGAACGCCATGCGCTCGCGCACCGCCACGGCCTCCGGCGTCCAGCGCAGCAGCGACAGCCCCTCCTTGCGCAGACCCGACAGGATCGCGTCCCGTACGTCGGCGTCCCGCAGCGCGACCGAGGCCAGCTCGACCGCCCCAAGGCGTTCCACCCGCCGCGCGACGACGTCGCCCTCCCAGCCGATCTCGTCCTCCACCTGGAGGAACGGCCCGGCGGCCTTCCTTGCCACGTCCTCGTCGATCACCACGGCCTGCCGCACCCGGGCGGAGGCGGCGCCGGCGGGCCGGTCGGCGACCGCGATCGCCAGCCACTCGGCAGAGGCCAGGCGCGAATCGCGGGGCAGCGTCGCGGCCGTACCCGAGACCATGAGATAGCCGCCGGAACGGCGGCGCGCCACCCGTTCGGGGTAGGCCAGCGCCACGACCAGCCCGGCCACCGCGTCGTCGGTCCCGCCGTGGCTCACCGAAGCCGCCGTGCCGGGCGCGTCGGTACGTACGGCCTGGTTCAGGCGGCGGGTCTCCCTCCGCCAGTCCCGCGATCCGCTGCGGCGGGCCTCGCGCCAGACCGCCACGAGGTCGTCGGGGGCGGAGCGGGGAAGCTCGTCCGACAGCAGGGCGACCACTTCGGCGGCGGCCGGTGGACCGTCGAGCAGCGCGCGGGCGAGCCGGGGATGGACGCCGATGCCGGCCATGCGGCGGCCCCGCTGGGTCACCCGCCCGTCCTCCAGCGCGCCGAGCGCGTGCAGCGTACGGCTCGCCACGGCCATGGAGGCGGCGGGAGGCCGGTCGAGCAGCGAGAGCGTGGAGGCGTCGGGCGTGCCCCAGCAGGCGGCCTGCAGGGCGAAGCCCGTCAGGTCGGCCAGGGCGATCTCGGGCTGGGCGTGGTCGGGCAGCCGCCAGTGCTCGGCGGCCGTCCAGCACCGGTAGACGACGCCCGGGGCCTCGCGCCCGGCGCGCCCGGCCCGCTGGTCGGCGGACGCCCTCGACACCCGTACGGTCGTCAGCGACCCGAGGCCCCTGCCCTGGTCGGTGCGCGGCTCACGCGCCAGCCCGGCGTCGACCACCACCCGCACCCCGGGGACGGTGAGGCTCGACTCGGCCACCGAGGTCGCGAGGATCACCCGCCTGCGCGGGCCGGACGAGAGCACCGCGTCGAGCGTGCCGGCCCTGCCGTGGATCTGCAGGACGTCGGCATCGGGCAGGCCCGTCAGCGCACCGGCCACTCTCGCGATCTCCCCCACTCCCGGCAGGAAGCACAGCACGTCACCGGCCCGCTCGTCCAGGGCACGGCGTACGACCCCGGCGACGTGGGCGAGCAGCGCGGGGTCGACGCGCATGCCGTGGGGCGGGGATACGGGCTTCGCGGGGGGCGCCCAGACGATCTCGACCGGATGCGTCGTGCCCGAGGCGTGCACCACGGGGGCGTCGCCCAGGAGCCGGGCCCAGGGGGCGGCGTCCGCGGTGGCCGAGGTGGCGACGAGCCGCAGGTCGGGGCGGAGGGTCGCGCGGACGTCCAGCAGGAACGCGAGCGCGGTGTCGGCGTCCAGGTGCCGCTCGTGACACTCGTCGAGCAGCACGGCGTCGACGCCTTCCAGCTCAGGATCGCGCTGGAGCCGCTGGAGCAGCACGCCGGTCGTCATCACCTGGACGTGGCGTCCGGGCCGGTGCTCGCCGCGCATGGTGAAGCCGACCTCCTCGCCGACCTCCGACCGGAGCATCCACGCCATGCGCCGGGCCGCCGCGCGGGTCGCGATGCGCCGGGGCTCGGCGACGATCACGCGGCGGAGGGGTCCGCCCGCGTCCAGACCGGCGAGGACGAGCGGGACCAGGGTCGTCTTGCCCGTGCCGGGAGGGGCGGTGAGGACGGCGGCGCCGTCCTTCTCCAGCGCCTCGCGAAGCTCCGGCAGGGCGTGCCGCACGGGAAGGGCGCTCGCCCGTGCGTCATCCACAGGCATGGTCGTCGCCTGTCGGGTCGTGGTCTGCGGTCGTGGATCGCACGTGAGTGCCCGTCCTTTACGGTGACGAAGCGCACCGGCATGGTTCAGTCGAGCAGGAGATCGCCGTTCGGGCTCGACGCGAACGGTGGCCTGCTCGGCGCGCGCTTCGTGCCCGAATGGTACGCGCCATCCGTGCGGTGCGGGGTTCCGCCGAGCCGGTCGCACCATGCCAAACGGCAGCCGCTAGCATCTGATAGTTGCTGTCGAATTGGCCGCACCTTTCCCGGAACCCGACCGGCCGACCGGCCGAGCCGTTGCGGGAAACCGGAAACATCGGGCGGGGTATCTGTCGCGATCTGGCACTCGCCCGGCCCGCTGATCAACGTCATGATCCTCACGAGGAGGCGATGATGGCGTGTCAGAGTACGGTGGCACCGGTCCAGGCCCCGGCGGTGCCCACCACCCCATCTCGTAACCCCGGCGCGGGCCGCCGGGCGGCCGTCCGATCGCTCATGGTCGCGGCCGTGGTCTGCGTGGTCTTCCTGTTCCGCGACCGGCTGCCGAGCCCGGCGGAGGTCTGGAAGCTCATCGCCGCCGCGCATCCCGGCTGGCTGATCGTCGCCGTCGTGGCCGAGACGTCCTCCATGCGGGCCTTCGCCCGGCTGATCAGGCATCTGCTGGTGGCGGGCGGCGCCAAGCTCACGCTGCCGCGCGCCGTGGCGGTCACCTACGCGCGCAACGCCGTGTCGAACTCCCTGCCCGGCGGCCAGGTGCTCAGCGTGGCCTACACGACCCGGCAACTGCGCCGCCTCGGGGCCACGACCCCGCTGATCGCCGCGACCCTGGTGCTCACCGCCGTGTTGTCCACCATGACCTTCGTCGCGCTCGGCGCCGTGGCGCTGCTGGCGGAGCCCGCGACCCGGATCACGGCGCTGTGGGCCTTCATCGCGGCCGGTCTCGGGGTCCTCGCGCTGGTGACGTTCCGGCCGAGGGTGCCGGCCAGGTGGCTCTCGGGAGCCCGTACGGAGGCGGTGCTCGCCCAGCTGCGCGGCGCGCGGGCGGCCATCACGCTCACTCCGCGCGACCGCGTCGTCCTGCCCGGCCTAGCCCTGCTCAACTGGCTGCTCGACCTGGCCTGCCTGGCGGCCGTATGCGCCGCCACCGGCGTCTCCGTCGGCCCGCACACGGTGCTGCTCGGCTACGTCGCCGCCAAGGCGGCGGGGGTGCTGGCGCTCGTGCCGGGCGGGCTCGGCATCGCCGAGATCGGCATGGCCGCGACTTTCGTCAGCGCGGGCATGACGGGAGTGGCCGCGGCCGCCGTCGTGGCGATCTACCGTCTGATCTCCTACTGGGCGGTGCTCATCGCCGGATGGACCGCCTGGCTGGTGCTGAACGTCATCGCGACTGCAGGGCGTCGAGAGCCACCGCCATCGCGATGATCAGACGCCGGTCGAGTCGCGGGTCGTTGATGTCCACGATGTACCGGTCGCGCAGGCCCCACTTGCGGTCGACCGAGAAGGCGATCTGGGCGCCCACGCCGAAGTCGAAGTGGTAGGGCAACCACGAGAGCGAGTCGACGAACCGGCGCAGGAGGCTGACGAAGACGTTGCGCTCCTGCCCTGTGAAGGTCGGCATGCCGGGCTGCTGGAAGTGCCACGTCGACCGGATCAGCGACGCGGCGAACTCCTTCTTGAAGAAGCCGATCGGCTGGCCGGCGTGGTCCACGACGTCGTATCCACTGCCGAGGTCGATCACCTTGCGCGCCTTGAACCCGGCGAGCACGAACTGCCTCGAATCGTCGGTGTAGAGCGTGACCTGCTCCTTGAACGCCATCCGCTTCTGCTCGGCGAAGGCGACCATCGGACCTTCCGACCCATCGGGCTGCTCCAGATGGACCACATAACGGTTCACCATCATGGTGATCTTCTGGCGCACGAGCAGGCGGGTTTGCGCCTGCAGGGTTTGGGGGTCCACTTTTGTTCTCCATAGTCAGGGGATTGCCACTCTAAGGCTTTTCGTACCGGTCCTACGCCTGCGTCCCAACCAGGAATGGGCGACGAATGACTTTCCAGGAACGGGGCAGGAGACTGGATCGTTGGGCAGAGTGAAGCGAATCGGGGGAGGAGCCGCTATGTATCGGTCAAGAGAGCACAAGATGATCGCGGGTGTCTGTGGTGGTATCGCGGAGAAGTGGGGCTGGGCGCCCACCATGGTGCGCCTGCTGTTCGTTCTCTCCTGTGTCCTTCCTGGACCGCAGTTCATCATCTACCTGATCATGTGGGCCTTCATCCCGAAGGCTCCCGCCCGCGCCGGTCAGTGGTGATCCGCCCCGGCTGTGCCGTAAACGTCTATTCGTAGGACGTATGCTCGGAGTCGTGAGCGAGCGAACCATACGGGCACGGCCACTGGCCCTGATCCAGGACGACCTGGTCGACTACGAGAAGGCCATGGAACGCATGACCGAGCTGGTCGGCGCGCGGCAGCGTGACGACCAGCCGGACACGTTGTGGCTGCTCAGTCACCCGCAGGTCTTCACGGTCGGGAAGAGGACCGCCGCCGAGCACCTTCCCGACCCCTCATACGGCATCCCCGTCGTCCCCACCGGCCGGGGGGGTCAGCTGACCTACCACGGGCCGGGGCAGCTCGTGGGCTACCTGATCGTCAAGCTCCGCGCCGACGAGGGGGTCGTCGACTACGTCCGCGAGGTGGAGCTCCGGCTGGTCGAGGCGCTGGAGAAGCTCGGACTCCCGTCGGAGCGCCGTGAGACCCCGCAGGGTTCGGAGCTGCTCACGGGCGTCTGGACGCGCGAGACGGGGCGGAAGATCGTCTCGATCGGTATGCGGGCCGGCAGGGGCGTCACCAGCCACGGCTTCGCGCTGAACGTCGACGGCGACCTCGACCCCTGGCACCACGCCGTCCCCTGTGGCATGCCGGACGTCGACATGACCTCGCTGGCGCGCGAGCTGGCCGGCCCGCCGTCCTCCGAGCACGTCCGCCGGGTGGTCTCCGAGGTGTTCGAGGCGGTCTGAGACGCCCGCCGTACGGCCCGCGCGCGGCGGGCCGTACGGCGGAGAAGAGCTCAGGCGACGGGCTCGGAGTCACCCAGCGGGACGTCCTCGATGTTGCGGCGGGGCCCGGTGAACCAGTGCCGGGCCGACAGCGCCCACCACAGGGCGATGCCGATCAGCACCGCGCCTACCGCGAGCGGCGCGTAGTTCACCGAGGTCCAGGTGAAGTCCGCGTTGCCCGGCACGCCGGCCGGGCTGATCGGCATGATGAAGTAGATCGAGATGATGATGATCTCGACCACCGCGATCCAGCCCATCACCTTGTACTTGCCGCCCAGCGTCCACGGCCCCGGCTTGAACGCGGCGCCCATGCGCAGGCGCAGCCAGATCGGGATGAGGAACGCCAGGTAGAGCCCGATCACGGCGATCGAGACGACGGCCAGGAACGCGACGGGGGTCGTGGTGCCCTCCGGCGCGTACAGGGCGGGGATCGTGATCAGCAGGGCCACGACGCAGCCGGCGATGATCGCGTTGACCGGCGTCTTGTTCCTGTCGACGCGCGACCACAGCCTCCAGCCGGGGACGGCGCCGTCACGGGAGAACGCGTAGGTCATGCGGGACATCGACGTCACGCAGCTCATGCCGCAGAAGAACTGCCCGATCGTCGAGATGCCGAAGATCACGGTCGCGAGGCCGGGCGTCAGCGACGAGGTGAAGATCGCGCCGACGAAGCCCGCCTCCTTGTTGACGGCGTCGACGTCGGTGGCCGCGAACAGGAAGGCCAGGAGCAGCACCCAGCCGCCGATCGCCGAGTAGAAGATCGACTTCCAGAGCCCCTTGGCCGCGCTCATGGCCGCGCCCTGCGTCTCCTCCGACACGTGGGCGCAGGCGTCGAAGCCGGTGATCGTGTACTGCGTGAGCAGGAAGCCGAGCGGCAGGACGTACAGCCAGAACGTCAGGCCCGAGGAGCTGGACCCGAAGCCCGAGTTGTTGAACTGCTCGAACAGGAAGCCCACGTTCTGGTGCTTGGGCGGGCCGAAGATCAGGATGAGGACGACCACGGCCGCGCCGAAGACGTGCCACCACACCGAGATGTTCTGCAGGATCGAGATGAGCCGGTGGCTGAAGATGTTGATCAGCGCGTGCAGCACGAGCACGATCGCGAACAGCAGGAACGTCTGCCGCAGCGGGTCGCCCTGCGCCCAGCCGTCGCTGAACCGGCCGATGGTGATGTTGAGGAAGGTGGCGCAGCCGTAGTCCACAGAGGCGGTGACCGCGATGAGCCCGATCAGGTTGAGCCAGCCGGTGAACCATCCGTGGATGGGCTTGCCCAGCTTGGCCGCCCACCAGTAGATGCCACCCGCGGTCGGGTAGGCGGACACCAGCTCGGACATGCACAGGCCGATGATGAGGATGAAGATCGAGAT
Organism: Sphaerisporangium sp. NPDC049002; assembly: GCF_040649355.1. Lineage (NCBI taxonomy): Bacteria > Bacillati > Actinomycetota > Actinomycetes > Streptosporangiales > Streptosporangiaceae > Sphaerisporangium > Sphaerisporangium sp. NPDC049002. The sequence goes on from NZ_JBEZFH010000158.1 coordinate 8,024, forward strand.
CAGCGGCCAGCCGATGGAGATGGCGATCGGGCCGCCGTTGTTCCATGCCTGGCCGAACGTCGTGAAGCAGCCGGCGAGGATCGAGATGATCGAGAAGGAGATCGCGAAGTTGGAGAAGCCACTCCAGCTTCGCGAGAGCTCCTGCTTGTAACCGAGCTCGGCCAGGCGTTCGGCATCGTCGTCGAGGTAAGACTGCTGGGCCATCAGGCCTCCTTGCGTGGCGCGGGTGATGCGGTGCCGCGGGTGGCTAGACGTCAGGCCGGTGGGAACGGCGGAGACGGCGCGGCCGGAGGAGAGGGGCTGCGTGGATCGGGGTCCCGGGGCCGTCGCCGGCCTCGGACGTCGTCGATGAGCAGGCCGAGTCCGGGATCGTTGAGGTCCCGTACGGCCTGCGCGAACTTGTCGGCCGCTTCGGCGTCGTAGTCGAAGTCGGCGGCAGCGGCCTGCTCGGCGAGCAGGCCGTGGTGGACGCTGAACCACAACGTCCAGGTGAAGTTGGACATAATCAGATAAAGCTGGACTCTTGACGCGGGATCCTCGTCCCCGAAGTAGGCACGCGTCAACCGCTTGACCATTTCTTGGTCGTAATCCGCCTCGGCCGCGATGTCCCCCAGCTCGAAGGCCGGGTCGTTGTTCCCCGAGAGCTGGTAGTCCACGATGCGCACCGCCGAGCCGTCGAAGATGAAGTTCTCCGGCAGCAGGTCGTTGTGGCAGGGCACGGTCGGCACCCGCCGTACGGCCAGCGCCTCCTCGATCGCGGCCACGGCCGGCAGCCAGTCCTCGTAGCCCCCGGGGATCCGCAGCGCGTGGGCGTGGCAGAGCGCCAGCAGCTCGTCCAGCTTGCGGAAGATCGAGAAGTCGGTCGCGAAGCGCGGCCCCGCGTGCAGGCGGTGGCAGGCCTCGGCGATGCCCTCGGTCATCGCCGGATCCCGCACGGCCGCAGCGTCGAGCGTGGGGCCTTCGATGTACTCCAGCAGCACCGCGCCGGGGAGCCGGAGCAGCACCTTCGCGCCGACCCCGGCCTGGGCGGCCCTGGCCGTGTTGACGATCTCCAGATCGAGGGGGATGCCGAGCCCGGCGGCCGAGACCCCGGGGTCGAGGATCCGCAGCAGCCAGCGGTCGCCCGCCTCGGTGTCCACCCGGACGATGCGGTGGCTCAGGCCACCCTTGATCTGGGTATGGGTGACCGGTCGGCCGGCCCAGGCCGTCACGAGTTCGAGTGCCGAGCTGAGGACATCTGGCACGCGGGCCTCCTTTGGTCTACCTTCAGACCATTGATCCGATTCTGCGGGTTGGGTGTTACACGGGGGTACCAATGGTGAAACTTCCCGCCGAGGCGCAGGCTGTTGTCGTCGGTGGCGGTGTCGCCGGGTGCAGTGTCGCCTACCACCTGGCACGACTCGGCTGGACGGACGTCATCCTGCTCGAACAGCACGAGCTGACGGAAGGGACCACGTGGCACTCGGCCGGATTCGTCGGCCAGCTCAGGTCCACCGTCACCCAGACCCGCATGATCATGTACTCGGCCGGGCTGTATCCCGAGCTCAGGGATCTGACCGGGCTCGACCCCGGCTGGCACGGCGCGGGCGGCCTGCGGCTCGCCACCACCGCCGAGCGGCTGGAGGAGCTGCTCCGCCAGGCCGGCGCCGCCGAGACGTACGGGCTCGACCTGGACGTCCTGTCGGCGGCCGAGGCGCGGGACCTGCTGCCCCTGATGGAGGTCGGCGACGTGCGCGCGGCCCTGTGGCTGCCGGGCGACGGCTGGCTCGACCCGGCGAGCCTCGCGCGGGCCCTGGCGGCGGGCGCGGAGAAGCTCGGCGTGCGCATCGTGACCGGTGCGCGGGTCACCGGGCTGGACGTCCAGGACGGCCGGATACGCGGCGTCCGGGTGGGCGAGCAGGTCATCGCCACGGAGACCGTGGTCAACGCGGCGGGGGCGGCGGCCGGGAAGATCGGGCGGCTGGCGGGGGCCGACATCCCGATCGTGCCGATCAAACACCAGTACGTCGTGACGCGGCCGTTCGGGGTGCCCGCGAGCACGCCGACCGTTCGCGACCCGGACAACATCGTGTACTTCCGGGAGGAGGGCGGCGGCATCCTCGTGGGCGGCTACATCCGCACCCCGGAGATCTGGGAGGCGGAGGCGCCGCTGGCCGAGCCACGGACCCTCTTCGCCCCCAATATGCCGAAATTTCGTGAATCGTGGGAGTCGGCGTGCCGGCGGCTTCCCGAGCTCCGCGACCTGGCCCGCACGGAGAGCGGCGGCGGCCAGGACCCCGCCGCCTTCGCCAAGGTCGTCCACGGGCCCGAGGCGTTCACCCCCGACGGGGAGTTCCTGCTCGGGGAGACCGCGGTGGCCGGGCTGTGGGTCGCCGCCGGGTTCTGCGTCCACGGGCTCGCGGCGGCGGGCGGCGTCGGCAAGGTCATGGCCGAGTGGATCGTCGACGGCTCGCCTGAGTACGACGTCTTCGGCATGGACGTCCGCAGGTTCGGTTCCCACGCGCGCGGCTCCCGATGGGCGCGTGCCAAGGCACTCGACTCCTACAGCAAGTACTACGACGTGGTGTACCCGGGCGAGGAGCGTACGGCCGCTCGCCCGCTGCGCCGCTCGCCCGCGTGGGCGCGGCACGTGGAGCTCGGCGCCGAGTTCGGCGAGAAGGCCGGCTGGGAACGGGTCAACTGGTTCTCCCCCGGCGACGCGCGCGAGGGCGAGGAGTTCCGGCCCGCCGGATGGGCCGGGAAGTTCTGGTCGCCCGCGATCAGGGCCGAGTGCCTGGCGACCCGCGACGCCGCCGGGCTGTTCGACCAGACCTCGTTCTCCAAGCTGGAGATCACCGGGCTGGCCGGCCTCCAGCGGCTCTGCGCCAACGACCTCGACCGGCCCGCCGGCTCGGTGGTCTACACCCAGATGCTGAACGAGCGCGGGGGCATCGAGGCGGACGTGACCGTGACCCGGCTGGCCGGCGATCGGTTCCGCATGGTCACCGGCACGGCCTTCGGCGTGCACGACGCGGCCTGGCTGCGCCGCCACGGGCTCGACGTGCGGGACGTCACCTCGGCGTACGCCTGCTACTGCCTGTGGGGGCCCAAGGCGCTCGACATCCTCGGCGAACTGACCGGCGACGACCTGACCTTCGGCTACATGCGGGCGCGGGAGATCAGCGTCGGGCTCGTGCCGGTGCTGGCGCAGCGCGTCACCTTCGCCGGCGAGTTCGGGTGGGAGCTCTACTGTCCTACCGAGTACGGGCTGACCCTGTGGGACGCGCTGATGGAGGCCGGACTGCCGCACGGCATGCGCCCCGCGGGCTACCGGGCCCTGGACTCCCTGCGGCTGGAGAAGGGCTACCGCGTCTGGGGGCTCGACATCACGCCGGAGACGACGCCCATCGAGGCAGGCCTGGGCTTCGCCGTTCACGGGGACAAGGACTTCGTCGGCCGTGACGCGCTGGGCGCCCCCCGGTACGCGCTGCGCTGCCTCGTGCTCGCCGACCCCAGGCAGATCTGCCTCGGCGGAGAGCCGGTGCGGGTCGGAGGCATCCCCGCGTCCCGGGTGACCAGCGGCGGGTACGGCCACCGCGTCGACCGCTCGATCGCCTACGCCTACCTGCCGGCCGGCGAGCCCGGCGCCGAGAGCACGGAGCTCACCGGCCGGGTCGAGGTCGGCGTCAACGGCGGGTGGGTCACCGCCGAGATCGCCGGCGAGCCGCTCTACGACCCGAGCAACAAGCGCGTCCGCCGCCTCCCCGGCTCGTAGAGGCGTCCCAGGGGTTGACGGGGCTTACACCGGTTCGACAGTTCCGTGAAGCAGGGTTGAGACGTACCAGGAACGCGCATAGAACTACGCGGTCCTCTTGACTGCGCGGTGGCCGCGTCGAGCACCGCGGAGCCGGAAACAGGAGGGAACACCAGGCGGAACATCACCCAACGCCCGAGGAGGGCAAGCATGGGCACTTCGGCCGATCACAGCACGGCCAGCACCGACGACACACCCGGTGGCGCGGGCGCCGCCACCATGGCGGCCACGGTCAACATGATGGACCTGGAGCTGATGAGGGACCCCTTCGGCGGGTACTCCCGGATGCGCGAGCAGGCACCCCTCGTACGGGGCTCCTTCTTCGGACGCGGCACGCGGATCTGGCTGGTCACCAGGTACGACGACGTCAAGATGGTGCTCGGGGACCCCCGGTTCGTGAACAACCCGGCCAGCGTGCCGGGCCTGGACATCGAGAACATCCGCGAGAAGGAGATCGAGGCCCGGGGCATCCCCAAGGAGTACGCGCAGTACGTGCTCGACAGCGTCCTGGACGCCGACGGCGCCGACCACATCCGGCTGCGCAAGCTGGTGTCACGCACGTTCACCGCCCGCCGGGTCGCGGAGCTGCGGCCACGCGTGGAGGAGATCACCGAGGGCCTGCTCGACAGGCTCGCGGCCACGGCCGAGGGCGGTGTCGTGGAGCTGATGGAGCACTTCTCCTACCCGCTGCCGATCACCGTCATCTGCGAGCTGGTGGGCATCCCCGAAGAGGACCGCGCGCAGTGGCGAGAGTGGGGAAAGGCGCTCGTCACGCTGCAGTCGGGAGGCATGGCGACCGCCCTGCGGGACATGATCACCCACATCCACGAGCTGATCGAGCGGCGCCGCGCCGCCCCCACCGACGACCTGCTCACCGGGCTCATCCGCACGCACGACGAGGACGGCGACCGGCTCAGCGACACCGAGATGGTCACGCTCGTCCTGACCCTCGTGCTGGCGGGACACGAGACCACGGCCCACCTCATCGGCAACGGGACCGCCGCCCTGCTCGCCCATCCCGACCAGCTCGACCTTCTCAGGAAGGATCCGGGGCAGATGCCCCGGGCCGTCCACGAGCTCATGCGCTGGTGCGGTCCCGTACAGGCGACCCGGCTGCGCTACGCCGCTCAGGACGTCGAGATCGGCGGCATGCCGGTGCGCAAGGGGGAGGCGGTCATGGCGGTGCTGGTCGGAGCCAACTACGACCCCCGGGAGTTCGACCACCCCGAAAGGCTCGACATCACCCGCGAGCCGGACGGGCGCCGGGAGAACCACGTGGGGTTCGGGCACGGCCTGCACTACTGCCTGGGCGCGGCGCTCGCCCGCCAGGAGGGCGAGGTCGCGTTCGCGGCACTGCTCCGGCGCTTCCCCGACCTGGCCCTGGCCGTCGAACCGTCCGAGCTGGAACGCCAGCCGATGCCGGGCTCCTGGCGGCTGGCCCGGCTGCCGCTGAAACTCTGACCCACCCGTGAGCCGCGGGCGGAACCGGTTTGGCGAGGGATCCGGTTCCTGAGGCGGTGACGAACGGCCCGCCCGCCGCCCTGGGGAACGCCACGGGCGGCGGGCTTCCGCATGCCCTCGACCTCGCGGACCTGCGAAGATCCGGGAGTGCTGACCGGCCTTCGCGGCGGAGCTCAGAACGTGAGCGGGGGAAGCTCGGCGCGGGTGGGGAGGCCCTGCCAGGGGCTCCCGCTGGCCACTGTGAAGGCGGCCAGCGCGCACCCCCGGCGCAGCCGATCGGTCGGATGCAGCTCCTCCAGGAGCCCGCTGAGGTACCCGGCGGCGAAGGAGCCTCCGGCGCCCACCGGGTCCACGACGCTCACGGGCGCGGCCTGCGCGTCGTACCGCATGCCGTTGATCGTGGCGCTCGCGCCCTTGGCGCCCCTGGTGACCACCAGCTCGCGGATCGTTCCAATGACCGGCTCGATGAGCTGCAACTCGTCCTGGTTGGCGAACAGGACGTCGGCTCCGGTCGCCAGCTCGTTGAGCGCCTCGACGGCCTCCTGGCGGTCGACCCAGAGCTGCGGCCGGTAGTTCACGTCGACCGAGACGGCCGTGCCGGAGTCCCTGGCGAGCTTGATCGCGTGGTGGGCGGCGCTCCAGGCGGTGCCGCTCAGCGCCGGGGTGATGCCGGTGATGTGCAGCACCTTGGCCGACTGCAGGGCGCGCGCGGGGACGTCGCCCGGCCCGAGCCGGGACCCGGCGGACCCGCCCCGGTAGTGGACGACGTGGCCGACCCGGCCGATGCGCCGCTGCCTGATCGCCATGCCGGTTGGAGCGCCGGGGTCGGACTGCGCGTGGGAGACGTCGACCCCCTCGCCGCGCAGCACCGTGAGCACCCGGGCGCCCAGCTCGTCGGCGCCGACCCTCCCCAGCCAGGTCACGGAGTGGCCGAGCCGGGCGAGGCCGACGGCGGCGGTGAACTCGGCCCCGGCGACGTCGAGACGTACGTCGGTGTCGTGGCGGAGACGGTCGGCGGAGATGACACCCAGCGCCTCTCCGAGCGTGAAGACCTCGGTCATGTCAGGATCTTTCGTGCCATGCGACAACGCCCATCTGCCGCGGATGGCCGAAAGCATGGCAGAGACCGATGTCACTCACAATGAGATGACGACTTCGGCATCTCCCGCGGCATGACCGCCGGTTCGCGGACGGCCCGCCTAGCCGCTGAAGGCGTCGACGGCGGCCTGGCAGAAGGCCTTGAGGTCGTCGGGCCTGCGGCTGGTGATGAGCGTGTTCGGGCCGTTCGTACAGATCATCACTTCCTGGTCGACCCAGGACGCCCCCGCGTTGTGCAGGTCGGTCTTGAGGCTGGGCCAGGAGGTCATCGCGCGGTCGCCCACGACGCCCGCCTCGATGAGCGTCCACGGCGCGTGGCAGATCGCCGCGACCGGCTTGCCGGCGTCGAAGAACGCCCCCGCGAACCGCACGGCGTTCGCGTCGAGCCGCAGGTTGTCGGGGTTGGCGACGCCGCCGGGCAGCACGAGGCCGTCGAAGTCGCCGGCGCTGACCTCCTCGACGGTGGCGTCGACGTCGAACGTGTCCGCCTTGTCGAGGTGGTTGAAGGCCTGCACCTTGCCCGGCCGGGTGGAGATCAGCCGGGGGGTTCCTCCGGCCTGCTCCACGGCCTTCCACGGCTCGATGAGCTCGATCTGCTCGATCCCCTCGGGGGCCACCAGAAAGGCGATCGTCTTGCCCTGAAGCATGTTGACTCCTCTGAGCTGCGTTTCCTTCCTCGCTAGCCCCGTGCCCGGCATCTTGGGGTGTATGCGCCGGAGCCTTCGGAGTCTCACATCTCCTTGAGGAGCGTCTCCAGGAACCGCCTGGACTCGGCCACGGTGGACGCCTCGACGCACAGGCGGTCCATGACCTTCATGTACGGGTCGGTCTCCTCGCGCTTGTCGAGGTACAGGGCGCTGGTGAGCTGCTCCATGTAGACGACGTCGGGGATCTCGCGCTCGTGGAACCGAAGGATGGTGAACGGTCCGCCCGCCGCCGCGTGCCCGCCGTGGCCGAACGGGACGATCTGAAGGGTGATCGTGGGCGACGCGGTCAGCTCCAGGAGGTGCTCGACCTGCGCGCGCATGACCTTCGGGCCCCCAAGCGGGCGCCGGAGCGCCGCCTCGTCGAGCAGGGCCCAGAACTTCGGGCCGTCGGAGCAGGCGATGCGCTGCTGCCGGGCCATCCTCAGGGAGATGCGGCGGTCGATCTCCTCCGTGGGCGCTTCCGAGTGGCCGAGCCTGATCACCGCACGGGCGTAGTCCTCCGTCTGCGTGAGGCCGGGGACGAACTGGATCTCGTACGTGCGGATGACGGAGGCGGCCTCCTCCAGCCCGACGTAGAGCTCGAACCACGTGGGGAGCAGGTCGCTGTACTTGTGCCACCAGCCCGGCGCGTTGGCCTTCTCGGCCAGATGGAGGAACGTGGCGCGCTCCTCGGACTCGCCCACGCCGTACATGGTGAGCAGGTCGGCGACGTCGCGGGTCTTGAAGCCGACCCGGCCGAGCTCCAGACGGCTGATCTTGGCGTGGGAGGCGCGGATGGCCTCGCCCGCCTGCTCGCGCGTGATGCCCTTGGCCGTGCGCAGGCGGCGCAACTGGGAGCCCAGGAGGATGCGGAGCGCGGTGGGCCCGCCTCGGGTGGTGTGGGCAAGGAGATGCCCGTCAGGAGAATCGTCAGACCCCAGCGCCGAAATCATGCGAGCTCCCTGGAGCCTCGGATGAATGAGCCGACAGTGTCTCATCCTCGGGTGTCGGTCGTATACCGCGTCTCACAGAGTGGGTCTTTTCGGACTAACCCCCCAGAATGACCCCTGTTTTAAGAGTGAATGTCACAGTTCCGTGAGAAAAGAGCGGCCTGCACGTGCATCTGTCCTTGCATCCGTACGCAACGTGAAGAAAGATTGACTGTCCACGTCATGTCCCGACCGCGTGAACGGCCCAACGTAGTGAGGACCTTGATGACCGCACACCACCTGGCACGCCGCCAGTCCGTTGTACGGGGTGAGGCTCCCTGGTGGCTGCTGCCCGCGATGGAGGACAACCTCTGGGAGCCCGTCGCGGAGCTGCGGGCCCTCGGCCGTACGGGCGCGTCGGTCAAGATGGCACGGGACTTCACGGTGACGACTCTGAGCAACTGGGGTCTTGACGAGCTGACCTGCGACGCCCGTCTGGTCGTCTCCGAGCTGGTCAGCAACGCCGTGCGGCACGCCGGGGAGCCCACCCGGCTCCGCCTGCTCCACCGCGCGTCCCACGTGGTGTGCGCCGTCTTCGACCCCGAGGACCGGCCGCCGGTCGTCACGGAGGCCGACTACTTCGCCGAGAGCGGCAGGGGCCTGTGGCTGGTCGAGAGCCTGAGCTGCTCCTGGGGCTGGCGGCTCCAGGAGGGCCACGGAAAGCTGGTGTGGGCCGCCTTCACCGCTCCCTTCGTACTCGGCCGCGACCGCACCTCCGCCTGACGCCCGCCGGGGTCGTGCCTCCCCGTGAGGCCCCGCCGGGGTGCCCGACCTGCCCCGACCTGTCCCGGTCTGCGCCGATACTGGGGGGGTGCTGAGCAGTCACCGCCTCAGGGTGCTCCTGGAGGTCTTCCGCACCGGCAGCATCGCCGGAGCGGCGCGGAGCCTGCGCCTTTCGCCGTCCGCCGTGTCCCATCAGCTCTCCCGGCTGGAGGAGGAAGCGGGCATCGGGCTGGTCGAGCGTGACGCGCACAGCCTGCGCCTCACCGCGGCCGGGCGCCGGCTCGCCACCCGGGCGCAGGAGGTGCTCGACATCATCGAGGCCGCCGAGAAGGATCTGCTCGCCCAGGCGCGGGCGGACTCCGGGCAGCTGAGCATCGGCTTCTTCGCCTCCGCCGGCTACCGGCTGCTGCCCCTGGCGCTGTCGACGTTCAGCGCCCGGCACCCCGGCGTGGAGCTCGACCTGGTCCTCGGCCAGCCGCACGAGCTTCTTCCCGACCTCGAACGCGGCGCGCTCGACGTGCTCGTGGTGTTCGAGAACGCCCTGGACCCCTGGAAGGCTCCCGACGGCGTCGAGGTGATCCACCTGTTCGACGAGCCGCAGCTCCTGGTCGTGCCGGTGGGGCATCCGGCCGGGCAGCGCCCGAAGGTACGGCTGGCCGACCTGGCCGACGAGCCCTGGATCACCACCTACGGCACCGGCACGCCGGTCTCGGTGCTGGAGCGTGCCAGCGCGCTGGAAGGCTTCAGCCCGGCCATCCGCTGCCGCAGCGACCACTACGAGGTCACGCTCGGGCTCGTACGGGCCGGGCTGGGCGTGGCGCTGGTGCCGAGCCTCGGCGCGCAGGGCGCCACGGGGATCCACGTCTGCCGGGTCGAGGGGCCGAAGCTCTTCCGCCGCATCGGCGCGGCCATACGGCCCACCAACCCGAACCCGGCGCTGCGCTCCTTCATCGACTACCTGCGCGACGCCTCGGCCCAGCTACGCAACGCCCAGCGCTGACCCCTCACCATCCTGGCCGGACCGGATGCCCCGTACCGGTCACTCGCGCCGACCAACGCGTCGGTCACTCGCGCCGCAGGGCCAGGGCGCCGATCCTCAGCCCGGCCTGCCGTACGGCCTTGACCAGGTCGTGCTCCTGGCCCGCCGGTCCACTGGCCAGCACGGCGTAGCCGACGCCGCGGGCGCCGACCAGCACGCCCACATCCGTACGGACGCCGGTGTCGGTGCCCGTCTTGTTCGCCACCCAGACGGTGCCGGGCGGAGCCGCCGAGGGGATGACGCGGTCCTCCGGCTCGTGGGGGAGCAGGGCGGGCACGAGGCTCCTGTCGGTGTTGTGCGCCATCCAGCCCAGCAGCATCGCCTTCCACGGCGCCTCGTCCGTACCGTCCGCGACCAGCAGAGCGGCGAACCGGGCCAGCTCGGCGGCCGTGCCCACCGAGAAGGTGGGAGCGGGAGGTTCCCCTTCCCGGTCCGCAGCGCGCCCAGCCCCGCGTCGGGCAGCG